>JBDTTC010000304.1:0-2451 GCA_039930825.1 Arenimonas sp. | reverse complement strand
TTGATGCTTATCGCCAAAGGCTTTCTAGAACTGACAATGGATGAATGTGCGATCCAGCTTTTCCGCGTGATGGCGGCCCAGGCAAACCAGAACACCAAACTTGCCGAGATCTTCTTCACGGTCGGTCCGCGCCGCACGTTGAAAGACATGGAAATGTTTTTGAGCCAGCGCTGTGACAGCGGAGACCTCGACATACCGGTTCCTAGCAAGGCAGCCGAGCATTTTTTCGTAATGCTCAAGGGTGTACGACATATGCGGATTCTAGTTGGCGTGGCCGCACTTCCGGATACGGAAGAACGTCTGGCGCATGCCGAAGAAGTGGTCAATGTGTTTATCCGTGCCTACGGAAGGCGCAACCAGGACGGCACTTAATGCATCTACTAATGGAATATCGAGAATACAGCGATAGCGTGACTCTGGTCCCGATGACTTCCGGCACTGAGTGCTGGTGTAGTAATACGGCATTATTTTCACCAGCCAAGCCGCTTCGAGCGTAAAATACCGCTCTTTGCGCACCAAGGACCTTTGAGTATGTCAGTCAATTTTGAACAAGCCCGATTCGCAATGGTAGAGCAACAGGTTCGCCCCTGGGACGTGCTTGATCCACGCGTACTCGATGTACTGCACGTACTTCAGCGTGAAGATTTCGTCGATGCTGAATATCGCAATCTGGCTTACACCGATCTTGCACTGCCACTCGGTCATGATGAAGTCATGATGAAACCCGTACTTGAAGGACGCTTGTTGCAGGCGCTGGATCTAAATTCGCAAGACGACGTACTGGAAATCGGTACCGGATCCGCTTTTATCACCGCCTGCTTATCGCACTTGGCTCGTGAAGTTGTCAGTCTAGACATCCACGCCGATTTTATTGAGCAAGCAAAACAAAAGTTGCTGGCCATCGGTCTTCGTAATGTTCGTCTTGAATGTGCTGATGCACTTACCTGGCACAATGATCGTCGCTTTGACGCAATTGCAGTCACTGCTGCCGTTACAAACATTCCGGAAATTTTCGGCCAGTGGCTGAAGCCGAATGGCCGAATGTTCATCATTCGCGGCAACTCACCAGTACAGGAAGCGCTGCGCGTTACCCACCGCGGTGAACACCTGCACGAAGAAAGTTTGTTTGAAACCGATGTGCCGTATTTGCGCGGCGCCGAACCTAAACCCAGCTTCACTTTATAAATTTATATAATTTCAAAGGGATTCACTATGCGTTTGCACCCTCTCGCTTTAGCTTTATTACTGACCGGAATTAGCGCCCAGTCGCAGGCCACCGATTTGCTTCAGGCCTATGATCTGGCACGCCAAAGCGATCCACAATTGCAGGCTGCAGAATCGCAAAAAAATGCCCAGGGCGAAGGCGTTGTGCAATCACGCGCAGTTTTGTTGCCACAAATAAGCGCTGAAGCATCGCTAACCGATAACAAAGGCAACAGCAGCTCTATTGATGCCAACCCAAACGGCACGGGCGGAGTTACCTTCGGTCCCTCAAAAGGCTCAAGCGATACGACTACAAGGAACTACGGACTTACCGTTCGCCAATCGATTTATGACCATAGCAACTATTCACGCCTCGGCGCGAGCAAATTTCGAGCATCGCAAGCCGAGGCTGATTACGATACCGCCAGTGATGCGCTGATAGTTCGCACCGCCGATGCTTATTTCAACGTATTGACCGGCATTGAAACGCTTGCATCTTCTCGCGCAGAAGAACGTTCTGTAAAAAGGCAACTCGATCAGGCTGAAAAACGACTTGAGGTTGGGCTTGCACCCATCACAGATGTGCATGAAGCAAGGGCACGTTACGACAGTGCCCGCGCCAATGCCATTACTTCTGCCAATACACTTGATGATGCCCGTGAAGCATTGCTGGAAATTACCGGACAACCCATCGAAAACATTCGGGGGCTTGCGCCAAACTACCAACCCGAAAACCCGGATATTAGAACCGTAGAGGAATGGGTTACAACAGCTCTGGCATCAAACCCAAGCCTTCAATCCAAGGAAAAGGCACTGGCTGCTGCCGAGAAAGATGTAGCGACTGCGCGTGCTGGTCATTATCCAACACTGTCTGCGACTGCGACTTATGGCGATCGCTCGGTCTGGGGCTCACGCACATCAGATGCTTTTACTTTTCCCGCTGATTCCACAAGCACGGGCCCAAGTGTCGGCCTTACTTTATCTGTACCAATTTTCAGCGGCTTCGCCACCCAATCACGTGTTCGTCAGTCGATTGACCAGCGCGACATTGCTGCAGATCAGCTTGAGCAACAAAAACGTTCCATTACCCGACAAACCCGTAACGCCTATCGTTCTTTGGTAGCAGGCTTGTCGGAGGTTGAAGCACGTCGTTCTGCAGTTGTTTCGGCGCAAGCAGCTTATGAAGCCGGTGAGGCAGGCCTGGAAGTTGGTACCCGTACCATCGTCGACGTATTGATTGCACAACAA
>JBDTTC010000303.1:0-5830 GCA_039930825.1 Arenimonas sp. | reverse complement strand
GAGTACTACTGGTTGCGCGACGACACCCGCAAGAATCCGGAAATGCTGGATTATCTGAAAGCTGAAAACGCCTATGCCGACAGTTTAATGGCGCCGCTGAAGGACTCGCAGGAAAAAATCTATCAGGAAATTATTGCGCGGGTAAAACAGGACGATAGTTCGGTGCCGTATTTCGAACGGGATTACTGGTATTACACACGTTACGAACCGGGCAAGGATTACCCGATCTATGTACGCCGCAAAGGCACGATGCAGGCTGCAGAAGAAATCATGCTCGATGGCAATGCGATGGCAGAAGGCAAGGAATTCTTCCAGGTCGGTGATTGGGTAGTGAGCCAGGACAATAAATTACTCGCCTATGCCGAAGACACCAATGGCCGTCGCGAGTACGTGATCAAGGTAAAAAACCTCGCAACCGGCGAAACTTTCAAAGACAGCATCAAGGATGCCGAGCCGAATCTGGTTTGGGCCGATGATAATAAAACCCTCCTATACGTTGAAAAAGATCCGGTCACTTTGCTTAGCAAACGCGTCAAAGCCCACGTGCTTGGCGACGATGTAAAAAACGCGGCCTTGCTGTATGAAGAAAAAGACGATAGCTACTACATGGGTATTGGCCGTACCACGTCGGACAAATACATTTGTATTTCACTCGACAGCACCGTCAGTACCGAGCAACGCTGCGCACTGGCTGCCAAGCCGGAAAAGTTCGACGTGCTGGCGCCGCGTCAACGCGATTTCGAATACGAGGCCGACCATCTGGATGGCCGTTGGGTCATTCGCACCAATTGGGATGCGCCGAACTATCGGTTGATGACAGCGCCAGACAGTAAATGGGGCGACCGCAACCAATGGAAAGAATTGATCGCACACGATAAAAATACATTTATCGACAGCTTCGCCATCTTTAGAAATTTCATTGCTGTTGAAGAACGTTCGGAAGGCCTGCAGAAGCTTCGTTATTTCGATCTCGATGGCAAGAATTCGAATCTGGTAAAAAGTGATGAGCCGGCATACGGCATGGCGCTTAGTGTAAACGCCGAGCCCGATACCGATTGGCTGCGTTACACCTATAACTCGATGACGACACCGACCAGCACGATTGAAGTCAATGTCAAAACCGGCGAAAAGAAAGTATTGAAACAAGAACCTGTACTTGGCGGTTTCGATGCCAATAATTACGTTACCGAACGCTTGTGGGCAACCGCTCGCGACGGCACGAAAATTCCGGTCTCGGTGGTGTATCGCAAAGGCTTCAAGAAAGACGGTACCGCTGCAATGCTGCAATATTCCTATGGCAGTTATGGTCTATCGACTGATCCGCGATTCAGTCTGACATCGGTCAGCCTGCTTGACCGCGGTATGGTGTATGCGATTGCCCATATTCGCGGCGGCCAGGAAATGGGGCGTGCCTGGTATGACAACGGCAAATTGTTGAACAAGAAAAATACCTTTACCGATTTCATCGACGTTACCGATTTTCTGGTGAAAGAAGGGTATGCCTCGAAAGATCGCGTAGCGGCACAAGGCGGCAGTGCGGGCGGTTTGCTGATGGGGGCCGTTGCCAATATGGCGCCGGAAAAATACCATCTCATTATCGCGCAGGTGCCTTTCGTCGATGTTGTAACCACGATGCTGGATGAAAGTATTCCACTGACCACCAATGAATTCGACGAGTGGGGAAACCCGAAGGAACAAAAGTATTACGATTACATGCTGTCGTATTCGCCTTACGACAATGTGGCGGCTAAAAATTATCCTTCCTTCTATGTCGGAACTGGGTTGCATGATTCGCAGGTACAGTATTTTGAACCGGCTAAATGGGTGGCACGTTTGCGTGCGAAAAAAACCGATACCAATCCGCTACTGTTCCGCGTGAATATGGAAGCGGGCCATGGTGGTAAATCCGGCCGTTTCCAGCGCTTCAAGGAAACTTCGGAAGTCTATGCCTACATGTTTGATCAGTTGGGTGTGAAGTAAGAATTAAAGTGCCTCTCTTCCCGCTTGAACAGAGGCTTGCCGCGATCAGGAAAGTGTAGACTCCCACGATGAATAACGTGGGAGTCAGTCAATGTCCGTGCATCCTCCATTCTGCAAAATAATTTTCCTGACTCTGCTGACATCGTCCAAAATTTTTGCTGTAGAAGCCAGCACAAAGCTAATCGACGATCCCGTCTATACACACGCGCAACGCCTCGTGGAAATCGAACCCGGACGCAGGCTTAATTTGTATTGCATCGGCAAAGGTTCGCCAACCGTCGTCTTCGACTCGGGTCTGACTGACGAAAATGTTACCTGGGCCATGGTGCAACCGGTCATTGCTGCGCATACACGCGCCTGTTCGTATGATCGGGCCGGCTCTGGTTATAGCGACCCCGGCAATCGACCGGGCACCAGTGCCAATATTGTCGATGACCTACACCGACTGCTGGTTGCAGCATCCATCAAGCCGCCTTACATTCTGGTCGGCCACTCGTTTGGTGGCATGAACGTCAGGCTATATGCCGATGTGTATTTGCCGGAAGTGGCCGGCATGGTACTGGTTGATTCGACCGATGAAGACTGGCAACAGATGGCTTGGAGACTGGATTTGCAGCAGCAAACCCACGCCGAGTACACAGACAACGAAAAAGACCTGCAGTCCCAGCGTGAATGCATACGGGCGGCATCTTCCGGATTCATTCAAGGCTCTGAACTTTACAAAAGATGCATACCGGAACCGGATCCACATTTGAGCGAAGCGATCAATGCAGCCTACCTGAAAGTCCATCTTTCACCGGGGTATCAGAATGCACAGTTGACCGAATTTGCAAACATATATCATGCAAGCGCTGATCAGCTGCGAGAAACGCGACGTTGGTATGGCGACATACCCTTGATTGTTCTGGCTGCAACGCCACGTGGACCGCGGGCAAACGAGTCGCAGATACAACGGGATGCACTGAATCGCATATGGGCCGCTTTTTATGATCAGCTCGCTGCACTTTCGAAGCGTGGATTTATCCGCACTGTTCCCAATTCCGATCACAACATCCAGAAAAGCCAGCCTGAAGCCGTTAGCTCTGCGATTCTGGAAGTGTTCAAAGCGGCGACTGAACCCAAACACGAATAAGCATGCGACAGGCGAAAATAAACCGTAGGAGCGTCCTTTAGGCGCGACAAGCCTTCGATATTCATACTAATGCAATCCATCGCACCAACCATCTGCCCCCGTATTGTCGATATATCCCACTTCATGGAATCGTCAAACCAATCCGCGCTAAAATGCCGCCTTTCTGATTCGGGAATACCCAATGAAACTCGGTTCACTCAAAGCAGGCGGTCGTGACGGCACATTGGTCGTCGTATCAAGGGATTTAAGCAAAGCCGTTACCGTTGGCGATATTGCCCGCACATTGCAAACGGCATTGGAAGATTGGGCGAATACGGCACCGCGTTTGAACGCAGTGTATGAAGCCTTGAACATGAGCCATGCGGAAACCATCAATGGTTTCGATGTGTTTGCATTGAACATGCACGAACTTGCCGCGCCGTTGCCACGAGCTTACGAATTCGTCGATGGTAGTGCCTACTTGCCGCACGTCGCGCGCGTACGTAAAGCTCGCGGCGCTGAAGTGCCGGAAAGTTTTTACATCGACCCGTTGATGTATCAAGGCGTCAGCGCCGGTTTTTACGGTCCGCGTGATGCAGTCATCGTACCAAGTGAAGAATACGGAATTGATCTGGAAGCCGAAGTGGTCGTCGTGACCGACGATGTGCCGATGGCGGTATCGCCAGAACAAGCGGCTTCGCATATTCAACTGATCGGCCTGGTCAATGATGTCAGTTTGCGTAATCTGATTCCGAACGAATTGGCGAAAGGCTTTGGTTTTCTGCAATCTAAGCCACGCTCCGCACTGAGCCCTGTTTTTGTTACGCCCGATGAACTCGGCGATTTATGGCAGGATAGTAAAGTACATCTGCCATTGTTGACGCATATCAATGGCCAATGGTTTGGCGCACCTTTGGCAGGTGTGGATATGCAATTCAACTTCGCCCAGCTTATTGCACATGCAGCAAAAACCCGCCCGCTGAGTGCCGGTACGATTGTCGGTTCGGGGACAGTCGCCAATGAAGATACCTCGCTTGGCGCTTCGTGTTTTGCCGAACAGCGCACCGTTGAAACTCTGCGGGATGGCAAGCCCAGTACGCCTTTCATGAAGTTTGGCGATGTCGTGCGCATTGAAATGCTCAATGCCAATGGCGAGTCGGTATTTGGTGCGATCGAACAAAAAATGCAGGCAATGTAGGCTGCGTTTGTTGCGTACCGCGCCAATAATTCACGGCCTCATAACGAGAATATACAAACCGCTTCCTTCCCGGCCCATTGCGAGTTAGCCTAAACGCCTAGCCCGGGCAGGAGTGGTGTGATGACATCAGGCAATCTTCGTCTTTATTCATTTTGGCGTTCGAGTGCAGCCTACCGGGTGCGCATCGCATTGAATCTCAAGCAGCTCGCTTACGATATTGAACCGGTACATCTGCTTAAGGACGGCGGTCAACAACACACGGCCGAATACAGCGAAGTGAATCCGCAGGAATTTGTTCCCGTGTTAATGCACGGCAATCGAATTCTGCGGCAATCCACGGCGATCATGGAATATCTTGACGATACCTGGCCGGAAAATCCGCTATTGCCGGCAGTCCCTCGTGATGCGCAACGTGCGCGCGCGATTGCGCAGATGATCGCCTGCGATATTCATCCCTTGAATAACCTGCGGGTAATGAACTATCTGGAAAGCCAGTTCGGCGCTAGCCAGACGCAAAAAGATGAGTGGATGAAACACTGGATCAGCACGGGTTTCGATGCGCTGGAAAAAGTACTGGCGAATAATCCTTCAACCGGCAGCTTCTGCGAGGGCGACACTGCAACCGTTGCTGATTGCTGTTTAGTACCGCAGGTATTCAACGCACTGCGTTTCAAGGTCTCGATGAAACCTTATCCCACCATCAAACGCATTAATGATGAGTGCTGCGAAATGGAAGAATTCAAGAACGCGCATCCGACGGTACAGCCGGACGCCGAATAAATCGACGATGCCCTGAAGTAAAAAGCCCGCATGATGCCATGCGGGCTTTTTAATTTCTGTAGGGGGCCATGCTTGCTGCGCCCAAGGCTTAATCGCAGATCCTATGCGCGGCAAGTCGTGCCCCTACGAATTATCAGGCGGTGTAAACATCCGCATACGGATCATGTTCGCCAGAGCCGCCTTCGGCTAGACGAATCTTCAATGCTAGGCCATCGCGTGAATCGGCTTTGCGCAGCGCCTCTTCCAACTCAATTTTGCCTTCCTTGTAGAAACGGAACAGGCACTGATCAAAGGTCTGCATGCCTTCCTGCAGCGATTTATCCATCGCTTCCTTTATTTCATGCACTTCGCCGCGTCGGATCAAATCACGAATCATCGGGGTGTTGATCAATACTTCGGTAGCTGGCAGACGCTTACCGTCTTTGCCGACAACAAGTCGCAAAGAAATCACGGCTTTCAGGTTCAGCGACAAGTTCATCAGAATATTCTTGTGGGCTGATTCCGGGAAGAAATTCAGAATGCGTTCCAGTGTTTGGTCGGCGTTGTTGGAGTGGAGCGTCGCCAGACACAAGTGACCGGTTTCTGCGAATGCAATGGCCGATTCCATCGTGACGGCATCCAGAATTTCGCCGATCAGAATGACGTCCGGTGCTTCCCGCATCGCATTTTTAAGGGCGTTGTGGAAGGCGTGTGTGTCGAGCCCGACTTCGCGCTGGTTTACAATGGATTTTTTATGGCGATGCAAAAACTCGATCGGATTC
>JBDTTC010000302.1:0-5445 GCA_039930825.1 Arenimonas sp. | reverse complement strand
GTACCGGAACCCGATACTCAAAATAAAAAAACGGCTCGGCTACCGATTAATCGTGAGGGCTTGAAACAACTGGGCAAGCCCTTCTGGCAACTTGTATTGATTGGGACGATCATTTCGTTGGCAAGATTCAGCGAAGCATTCCTGATTTTAAGAGCATCTAATTTGCACTTACCGCTTACCTGCATTCCATTGGTGCTGGTGGTAATGAGCGTGATCTATGCACTCTCGGCCTACCCTGCCGGAAAATTATCCGATCGTATGCCACGGCATTATTTACTTGCCATCGGAATGATGTTGCTTGCATTGGCATGCCTCGCAATGGCAATCGCCACCAATTACTGGCTGCTGTTTTTGGGTGTTGGCCTTTGGGGTCTGCACATGGGATTTACCCAGGGCATTCTGGCGAGCATGGTGGCAGATACCGTTAATGAATCGTATCGCGGTACTGCATTCGGCGTATTCAACCTTGTCTCCGGACTGGGCTTATTGCTTGCCAGCGCGATTGCGGGCGTACTTTGGGAATACATCAATCCTTCCGCCAGTTTCATGTTTGGCGGCATGGTGTCGGTCATCTCGGTACTGATGATTATGCAGCAAGGCAAAAGCGAAAAAGTGCAATAAAATATTTTCGCCCCGAAAAGCGGTAGCTCATGAAATTGTATAACAGCTGTTGCAATCATTAGACTGGCACCCTGCTGGCTTTGCAGCATCATGGGAACATCGCACTTTCCATCAGCTCCCGACTAAAAACGACCCGTTCACCAAGGCTATAAAATGAAATTCCTGTTCGGAAAAAATGAAACTCCCCATAAACATATTTACGACAAAAACGGCAAACAGCTTTGCTGTACACAGGAAGAAAAAATCTATTTCAAGGCGGGTGCTTCGGGATTACTGAAGCGACCTTTCGTGTATGTCCAACCCACTCATAAGGCGCACGATACACACGAAGGCCATGATCACGGTCATAAGAGAGCAGATGAGAAGCGCGATCATCAGCATCAAGACGATGATGGCTGCTGTGGTCATGACCATGGCCATTCTGACGATGACGGGCATGATCATTCTTCGAGCAATGACACTCTGCTGACGATGTTTCTGCCCGCCTTGATCAGTCTGGCTTTGCTGTTGATCGCCATTGCGCTGGATGCTTATGTAAAACCTGACTGGTTCAATGATTGGGTCCGGATTATCTGGTATGTCGTCGCTTATCTGCCGGTCGGCTTTCCCGTCCTCAGAGAAGCGTTTGAAAGCATCAGCAAAGGCCAGGTATTTTCCGAATTTTTCCTGATGGTGGTAGCAACCTTCGGAGCTTTTTCCATCGGACAATACCCCGAAGCCGTCGCGGTCATGTTGTTCTATGCCGTCGGCGAAGCCTTCCAGACAATCGCTGTAAAACGGGCGAAGGCAAACATCAAATCATTACTGGATAAGCGTCCTGAAGAAGTCACCCTGCTCGAAAATAACCAGGCACGGATCATCAAGGCCGAAGCAGCAGCGATTGGCGATATTATTCAACTCAAAGCAGGAGAAGAGCTCGCTCTAGACGGCGAACTGCTGTCTGATGCGGCTTCGTTCAATACCGCAGCACTGACCGGTGAAAGCAAGCCCGATACCAAGGCAATGGGTGATCGTGTTTTAGCCGGCATGATCAATCTCAATTCGGTTTGCCAGATAAAGGTCACCTCGGCATATACCGATAGCAAGCTGAGCAAGATTCTTGAGCTGGTGCAAAACGCGACCGCACAAAAGGCACCGACCGAATTATTTATTCGCAAGTTTGCAAAAATATATACGCCCATTGTGGTGTATCTGGCGATTGCCATTTGCTTGCTGCCGATGGTTTTTGTCGACGATTACCAATTCAGGGATTGGCTGTACCGGGCACTGGTATTTCTGGTGATCTCCTGTCCTTGCGCGCTCGTGATTTCCATCCCGCTTGGTTATTTCGGCGGCATCGGTGCGGCAAGCAAAAACGGCATTTTATTCAAGGGCAGTAATTTTCTGGACCTTATTGCCAACGTAAAAAATGTGGTGATGGATAAAACCGGCACCCTGACCCAAGGTGTCTTCAAGGTTCAGGAGGTGATCATCGAGCCTGGTTTTGATAAAGCCGCGATACTGGCAATGGTCAATGCGCTCGAGAGCCAGAGTACCCACCCGGTAGCTTCCGCCATCCATCAATATGTGGGTGATGTGGATGCGTCAATAACACTTGCCCACGTCGAGGAAATTGCGGGGCACGGACTTGTTGCTCAAGTGAACGGGAAAACCTTGCGTGTCGGCAACTTCAAATTGATGGATAAATTTTCAATTGCCTATGACCGTGATTCCGATGATGCCGTCTACACAACAATCGCCATCGCCTACGGCGATCAATATGCCGGGCAGATCACAATTGCAGACCATATTAAGGAAGATGCGCAACTCGCCATCGATAATTTAAAGGCATTGGGCGTCTCCACGACAATGCTCAGCGGAGACAAGGGCAGTGTCGTCAAATCAGTGGCGGATAAACTCGGCATTCGCCACGCTTTCGGCGATCTATTGCCGCAAGACAAAGTCGACAAGGTTGAAGAAATCAAGGCCCGGATTGAAACCGTTGCCTTTGTTGGCGATGGTGTCAACGACGCACCCGTAGTGGCCATCAGCGATATCGGCATTGCAATGGGAGGGCTTGGTAGCGATGCCACCATCGAAACCGCCGATATCGTGATTCAAGACGATATGCCAAGCAAGATTCCCATGGCGATCAATATAGGCAAACAGACAAAAAGAATTGTCTGGCAAAACATCACGCTTGCATTTGCCGTAAAAGCGATTGTCTTGATACTCGGCGCCGGCGGTTTAGCCACCATGTGGGAAGCAGTATTTGCCGATGTCGGCGTGGCATTGCTGGCCATACTGAATGCGGTAAGAATACAAAAGATGAAATTCTGAACATTGCGCAGCTGGCCCCGAAGCCAAGCCGGGGCCCGATGTATGCGAGCCAGCGATATAGGCAATCATCGCAACTGCAGGTACGCAAATTTTATTTTCCCGAACGGAATCAATGAATGCTTGACCTTCCCATAGGGTGAAGCCTGATCTTGTGTTCTGCGGCAATCGGCCGCTTATTCAAGGAACATGAAAGATGAAACCACTCTATGCCAGAAACCTGAACACCGAACCAGGCAAAAAGACTTCAGTAGCCGCACAAGCAGCTACAAAAAGTCTTTGCAGCTGTTGCAAATGCGCCAGCTGTAGCTGCACCGAATGCAAATGCTGCAAGTGCAGTGATTGCAAGTGCGGCAACTAAATCACCGACACCCTAAGCTGCATTGTGGAACGGCCGCCACCAGGCGGCCGGATTCCATCGAAAAATTCAGGCTTGCCATGACTGCTTTCACCCGGGATTTTTTCAGCTATGCCAGTGCGCTGACAGCACGTATTGCCTTGGTTTCGGCCATCGCCACTTTGTTATGTGTTTTTGAATTCGCGAACAAGCGGACCGACACCTGCTGCAGATAGTGAGAAACGCTTGCATCGCCGGCTTGACCTTCCCATTATGGGAAGCCTTAATCTGATTCCAGTCATTCGCCGAATTGGAGCTGCCCTATGCCACGCAACACGCCACGACCGGAATTATCCGATGCGAAAGTCCAGGGCTTTCACAATATTGGTGAAGCCTCGGCGCTAACCGATGTATCGGCAAAAATGATTCGCCATTACGAAAGTATCGGCCTGATTCCCGAGGCCAATCGTACTTTTGCGAATTACCGTTTATACAATGATTCGGATTTGCATCGGCTGCGTTTCATCAAACGATCAAGAGCCATGGGGTTTTCAATGAAACAGATCTCGGCCTTATTGGGGCTCTGGAATAATCCGGAGCGCGCGAGCTCGGAAGTGAAAAAACTGGCAAACACCCATATCGCGGAACTGGAATCGAAAATAAGGGAAATGCAGTCGATGCAAAGGACCCTGCAAAATCTTGCCAAACACTGTCATGGCAATGATCGTCCCGACTGCCCGATTCTGGATGATCTTGGCAGCCCGGTAAATTGCCATCATTGATGGCTGCAGCGGCCTCGGCTATGGCAGACACACCCCGTTGCCTTTTCCCTTGGTTCGGCTAGACTGGATTTCACTTCAATCACGCAACGGGACGGGCTATGCCCGATATCTTCGTCAGCTACGCCTCCGCCGATCGCGATGCCGCATTCCGCATCGTCGGTTTTCTGGAAGGCCAGGGCATCCATTGCTGGGTAGCACCGCGCGATGTTGCGCCGGGCGTCGAATATGGCCACGCCATCATCAATGCGATTGAACAATGCAAAGCTTTGGTGCTTGTGTTGTCGGACCAATCAAACGACTCACAATTCGTTCGCAAGGAAGTCGAGCGCGCCGTCAGTAAAACCAAAGTCGTTTTGCCGGTGCGCATTCGTGAAGTAACGCCATCGGGTTCGCTTGAGTTTTATATTTCCTCGGCGCAATGGGTAGATGCCTGGAAGACACCGATGGAACAACACTTGATGCCGCTGGTGGCGGCAATCAAGGCAATGAATTCATCCGACTCCGCACCGGTACGTTCGAGCTCCTTGCCTAGTGCTCCTGCTGCGACACCAGCACGTTCGCATTCGCCTTTACTGCTCGGCATCGCCGTTCTCGCGTTATTGGCCGCTGCCATTACCGGAACGCTGCTATACACCAGCAAAAATAATACGGTGGTGCAACAAGCACCTGTTGAAACCGTAGTTGCAGCATCAGCTACAAATAATTCGGCAAACACACCATCCGACGTTCCGAACATGGTGCTCGCACCGGATGAAGTCGAGCCAGTGCCGTCAGCACCGGCAAGCACTGCCGCTATTCAAACTGCACCTGTGGCGGTTGCGCCTGTTGCAGCTCCCGCACCAATACCTGCCGGCCCAAAACGCAACGATATCGCTTTCGTGCTCGGCCATTGGTGCCAGCCTTACAATGGTTTGACCATTCGCTACGAAGTTATCCGCACCGGCACCGACACCGTACTGACCAGAATCAATCATCCACAAGCGCAACCCTGGGATGTCGCTTCGCGTGTTGTGGCAACAGGCAAAGGTTTTGATTTTCTACCCTTGGACCCTGCGGCTGACCAGAGCGACAGTTTCCATTTCGACATCATTGACGACAAAATGTTGAAGCTCACCTCACTCAAAGGTGAAGCGGAAGATGGTTCGATACTTCGCATCCGCTGTGCCGCAGAGTAAATCGCAGAGATGATCGATGCATCGGCATGGCTCGTGCAAGTTCGTCAACTCGAAGCGCGCGGCGAACTTTTGCTGGCTTTTGATACCGCATTGCACGGTCTTGAAGAACACCCCGGTGATTTGCGTTTAAGCCATCGTGCAGTGCTTAATCTTGCCAAAGCCGGAGCCACTGCAAATGCAGAAATGGAATTCGAGCGACTGGGATTGGAGCATA
>JBDTTC010000301.1:0-12994 GCA_039930825.1 Arenimonas sp. | reverse complement strand
AGACTGCTACTGGTTTCCCATACTATTGGCTGCCAGGTGGCGAAATCGAGCTTCAGACGGTCCACGTCCAGTAAGACAACGGCGGAATCGACAAGTAGGTGAATCAGGCAGTTGAAAACCCAGAATCCGATTTCAGCCCAGCGTTTATAAGGTTGGTAACGTTCGAATAAATTGCGTGAGTCAGAATTCATCGTCACATTGTAATCGTTGGTGGCGGTTTTTCATCCCGCGGTTCATCCCTTATAGCCACCATTCGTCACCAACTTCCGCTATTAAACCCTTGCCGCTATAGCTTTGGCTTCGTTTTGTTCAAGATCCAGCCACACCAAGACAGAAGAGCCTCATGAACCGACGCCACGACATCGATGCTTTGCGAGCCATCGCTTTTGCGCTGCTTATTCTTTATCACCTAGCCATGTTTTATGTCTTTGATTGGGGCTGGCATGTCAAAAGTGTGCATCAGGCAGAGTGGCTGCAATGGCCGATGTTGTTTTTGAACCGCTGGCGGATGGATCTTATTTTTCTGATTTCCGGCATGGCGGCAGCCTTTTTACTGAAAACCGACCAGGTCTGGCATTTTGTCAGGCAGCGGAATTTACGCCTGTTTCTGCCTTTGGTATTCGGTATTTTGTTTGTTGTGCCTATTCAGCCTTATGCACAAGGGGTTTCAAATGGCTTGGTAGAGCCGGGCTTCATGAAGTTCATTATCGATTACTACACGGGAAAACCCTGGCCGAAAGATGCTTTCGATGGCTGGGCAACCGGCTTTACCTGGAACCATCTTTGGTATCTGGCTTATTTGTGGATCTACACACTGGTATTGGCATTGCTGGCCAAACCGTTGACTTCACGATGGGGAAAAAGAATCACGGCCATTTTTACGGGTTTGCGAGGCCCTGCGCTATTGATAGTCCCGGCCTTGCCCCTGCTATTTTTTACTTTGACATTGCAGGAGCGCTTCCCTGATAACGGTGATTTCATTCACGACTGGTATCGCAATGCCATTTATTTCACGGTCTTTATTTATGGCTATTTGATTGCGCGTGATCAGGGTTTCTGGGCCGAAGCCTTGCGTCTTCGTCGCATAAGTCTGGCGATGGCGTTGCTGATATTCATACCTTACATAACGATGGCAATGCTGTTGCCGGATGATATTCCCGATTGGCTTGAGATAGTGATTTGGTCACTACGGAACTTATATATCTGGAGTATGTTGTTGGCCATTCTTGGTTGGTCGCATGCCTTATTGAACCGCCCATTTCCTTGGTTGCCTTGGGCGAATGAATCGGTGTACCCGTGGTACATGCTGCATCAAAGCTTGATTGTGGGTTTGGGGTTCTGGATTAATTCGTATCACTTTGGCCCAGTCAGCGAACCTTTACTTCTGCTTGCCGGAACATTGCTCGGCTGCTATGCCATCAGTGAAACCATCAAAAGAATCTCATGGCTGCGGCCTTGCTTCGGGCTCAAGAAGCGTTCGTCATCGAGCAGGCTAGCCCTGGAAAGTCGGCAATACATGAGCACTGCATCGGACACCCATTAATGAATACACAATCGCGAAATAATCATTCACCTACGAGGCCTGCTATGCCTGTATTACCCGTTACAAATGCTTCACCGCTTGAGCGCCGATACGATCTGGATTGGCTAAGAATTCTGGCCTTCGGCCTGCTGATTTTCTATCACATCGGCATGTTGTATGTCGCCGATTGGGGTTTCCACTACAAGAGCCAATACCTGAGTCGGCCGCTTGAGGGTTTGATGCTATTGGTAAATATGTGGCGGATGCCGCTGTTGTGGCTGATTTCCGGTATTTCGATTCGTTTCGTTTTGCAGAAAGTGTCGGCCTATCGATTTGTCACCGCCCGCAGTCTCCGTCTGTTGCTGCCCTTATTGTTCGGTATCTTGGTCATTATTCCGCCTCAGCTTTATGTCGAAATGACCGGCAAGGGCGATCTGCATATGAGCTACTGGCAGTTTTACCAGATCTTTTTTGATATCCACAATCCTGTTTTCGCTAAATACCAGCCTGGAATTCTTCCGCATATCGATGTGAATCATCTCTGGTATTTGCGTGAGTTGTGGACGTTTTCGATTTTCATACTGATTCTTTCACCCTTGCTCAATAGTCGTTTCGTGCAAGCAGGCATGGACTGGTTGGCAAACAAGGCCGGCTTTTTCGGACTATTACTGCTGCCAATGATTCCGATGATCGTCATCAGTGCGAGCTTTCAGGATGATAAATACCCAATGGGCTTCATCTTTCTTCTGTACGGCTATTTAATTGGCTGGAATGTTCGACTCTGGGAACAAATAAAAAAATATCGCCGCATCTTTCTCGTAATTGCCGCTGTCAGCTATATCGCCATCCTGTTTGCCTATTTCGTCGTCTGGTTTGATCCGGTACTCAAGGCCATGTGGTGGGCGAAATGGCTGGGACTCATTACCGTGTTCGATACTTGGCCAGCCGTTTTGGCATTGCTTGGTTATTCGGCTGTGTATCTGAATAAACCCAGCAATAAAATTCGTTACTTTAATGATGCTGTCTTGCCTTATTACATCCTGCATCAGACATTTATCGTGGTACTGGCCTATTGGCTATCGCCATTGCTGCTTGGGCCGGTCGGTGCGGCCTTGATTATTATTGTCGCAACATTCTCAGGCTGTATCGTGAGTTATGAAATTATTCGACGGATTAATTTTCTGCGCCCATTATTTGGTTTGAAACTGCAGCAACAGAAAAGCCGAGAGAATACTAAACTCGGAACATTCTTCTATCGAATTCAAACAGTAATGGCTTGGCTGCTGTTGCTGCCATTAGGTCTAAAAATAATGCTGTAGACCCAGCCCGTGGGAGCGTCCGTCAGGCGCGAACGACTTGCGACATTGTTATGAAAATGATTGCTTTGGTTCGAGTAAAAGATAAATTGGCCAGCATTGAATAGTTTGAGGGTATTCGCGCCTGACGGGCGCTCCCACAAAAGCGACTATTGGATGTGGCTGACAGGCAGCCCAATGCCGGCGCTGCACTCTTGGTGGCTAGTTTATGGGCACAAACTCGGGGCAGGCAAGAGTGGCTGATTCACGCTAAAATAGCGGCTTAACCCAGGAGTCTGACCTTGATTAAGCCACGTACACCGCCCGGCGTGATGGAGCTTTTGCCGCGCGATCAAATCGCCTTTCAACGCATGCTGGATGTGATTCGCCGTAATTTCGAGCGTTTCGGTTTTCTGCCGGTGGAAACACCGGTATTTGAATTGTCCGATGTGCTGCTAACCAAAACTGGCGGCGAAACCGAGCGTCAGGTGTATTTCGTCCAGTCGACCGGTGCGCTTGAGCAGGGTGGCACACCGGAATTGGCATTGCGTTTCGATTTGACAGTGCCATTGGCGCGTTACGTGGCCGAGCACGAACACGATCTGGCGTTCCCGTTTCGCCGCTATCAAATGCAGCGCGTGTATCGTGGCGAACGCGCACAACGTGGGCGCTTTCGCGAATTCTATCAATGCGATATTGATGTCATCGGTAAAGACGCTTTGTCGGTGCGTTACGATGCCGAAATGCCGGCCGTCATCAATTCGGTTTTCACCGAATTGGGTTTAGGGGCTTTCACCATTCAATTGAATAACCGCAAGCTGATGCGCGGTTTTTTCGAAAACCTCGGCGTGGCCGATGGCGAAAAACAAATGCTGGTATTGCGCGAAGTCGACAAGCTCGACAAGCGCGGTGCCGATTATGTGCGTGAGACATTAACGAACGACGCCTTTAAGCTCAGCAATGAGGTCACCGAAAAGATTCTAGAATTCGTACAGACGCGCAGTCACTCGCACGCCGAAGCTGTCGCGCAACTGGATAAATTGGGGCAGGGGAGTGAGGGCTTCAATCAAGGCATCGCTGAATTGCGCGAAGTCATCGAATTGCTGAAAGCTTATGGCGTTCCTGAAAAAAATTACGCGGTGAATTTCTCGATTGCCCGTGGTCTGGATTACTACACCGGCACGGTTTATGAAACCACGCTCGATGAATACCCGCAAATCGGTTCGATTTGTTCCGGTGGTCGTTACGAAAATCTAGCCGGACATTATTCAAAATCACATTTGCCCGGTGTCGGTATTTCAATTGGTGCAACTCGACTGTTCTGGCAATTGAAAGAAGCCGGCATTATTTCGACCGCCGAAAGCACGGTCGAAGCTTTGGTCGGCTTGATGGATGAAGCCTATTTGCCTCAGGCCTTGGAGATTGCTCAATTGCTGCGCGCCGCCGGCATCAACACCGAAGTGCAGCTCGAAGCTAAAAAGATCGCTAAGCAATTTCAATATGCCGACCGTTCCGGAATCAGCTTTATGGTGCTGTGCGGTGAAAACGAAGTGTCGCGAGGAGTTGTGACGGTAAAAGATTTGCGCCGTCAGGAACAATTCGAATTGCCGCGCGAAGAATTGGCCGCTGCACTCAAAGTAGAAATAGAACAACAACACGCGTTGAAAAGGTAATTGGAAAAATGAAACCGATTCGTCTGGATGGAAAGTCGCTGACCCGTGAACAGGTTGTTGCCGTTGCTTATGGTGCAAGTGTCGTACTAGATTCCAAGCAACTGGAAAAAGTACAGCGCACGGCTGATTTTCTCGCCGAGCAGGTATTGAAGCAGGAACCGATTTACGGTGTCTCGACCGGCTTCGGCAGCAATGCCGATAAATTATTGGGCGCGCATCGCATTCGCCAGCCCGATAATTCCAGTGAATCGGTACTCGAAGAACTGCAACGGAATCTGATTGTTACCCATGCCGTTTGTGTTGGCGAACCCTTCGGTGCCGATGTCGTGCGCGCAATGTTAGTGATTCGCATCAATACTTTAATGATGGGGCATTCGGGCATACGCGTGTCAACCCTGCAGGCACAAGTGGCGATGTTGAATGCAGGCATTGTGCCGGTAGTTCCGCAAAAAGGTTCGGTCGGCGCCAGCGGCGATCTCGCACCACTTTCACATTTAGCCATCGTATTGCTGGGTGGCGGCGAAGCCTTTTACAAAGGCGAGCGCATGCACGGTGCCGAAGCGCTGAAACGTGCCGGCCTTGAACCGATTCGCCTGTCGCACAAGGAAGGTTTGGCATTGAACAACGGTACCGCACAAATGCTGGCGACCGGCGTTTTGGCAGTCAACAAGCTGGACGAAATTCTTGATTCCGCCGACGTTGCCGCAGCCATGACCATCGATGCGTTCGCCGGACGTGTTCGCGCCTTTGACGAACATGTGCATGCCTTGCGCCCACATCCAGGCCAAGTGCATTCGGCAAAACATTTGCGCGAATTATTGAACGGCTCGACGCTGTCAGATATCGCCTATCACTTGGTGCCGAAATTTAAATCCTGGCAACCGGAAAGTTGGGATTCCGAGAAAAATGCAGCATTGGCTTTCGACATCGCCTGGGATTGGGTGCCATTGAGTCAACGTCATGGCCGCGAACGTTTTTATCAACGCTTCAAACCCTTTCGTGGCGGCAAGAAACATCAGCCGCAGGATTCCTATTCATTGCGCTGTATTCCTCAAGTGCACGGTGCTGTCCGTGATGCGGTTGAGCAAGCCAAGCGCGTACTGGATGTGGAGTTGAATTCGGTCACTGACAATCCATTAGTATTTCCGGATTTCGAAAACCCGCGTCACATCGAAGACCAAGTGGTCTCTGCGGGTCACTTCCACGGCATGCCCTTGGCCTTAGTGATGAGTTATGTAAAAGCTTCCATTCCGGTGCTGGCAAGTATTTCGGAACGCCGTTTGAATAAGCTTGTTGATCCTGCCACGAATGACGGCTTGCCACCGTTTTTAATCGGCAATGAAGATGCTACCGAATCCGGATTCATGATTGTGCAATACACGGCTGCAGCCATCGTTAATGACCTGGCATCACGTGCTCATCCGGCTTCGGTATATTCAATTCCGACCAGTGCCAATGCCGAAGATCACGTCTCGATGGGTGCCAATGAAGCCCGCCATGTATTGGAAATGACCCATGACCTTGCACATGTCATTGCACTGGAAATTTACACGGCGGCACAGGCACTGGATTATCGCCGTGACATGATTAACGCAGCACGTGAGCTGGCAAAAAATTCCGATGCCGCTGCGCTCGCCCAAAAAATCCAGAATGCGCCGTTGCAAAGCTCGCCAGATTACGCTGTGTTCATGCAGGAAGTGGAAGCATTACGCATTGAACTTGCCGATTCGGATGAGTTTCATGCAAGTAAAGCCGTTCGTGCGGTATGGAAGCGATTGCGTCAGGATGTTAGTTTCATGGCGAAGGATCGCGCAATGGATGTCGATATCAGAGCTGTATTGTCGCTGTTCGACCAAGGTGAATTGCTAATGGCGGCAAAATCCAGCGAATATGCAGTCATTTGATCAGCTGATTTCAAGCGCGACACTGACGCGGTTACGGCCCTTGTTTTTCGATAAGTACAGCGCTTCATCGGCCTGATGAAGCGCCTGGTCGGGACTCAGGTATTTATCATTTGTGATGGAAATTATGCCCAGGCTGGCAGTTATTGTAATCGTTTGGTTACCGATCTGGATTTTCTCTTTCTCGATCCGCGACCTTAACTCTTCGGCAATCAATGAGAGCTTTTCAAGATTGACATTGGGGACGACGGTTACGAACTCTTCACCACCGAATCTAGCGACAACGGCGTTGTAGCCAGTTAATGCCATTGTGATGGTTTTTGACAGAGATCGTAGGCAGTCGTCACCTGCTAAATGGCCATAGGTGTCGTTAATTTTCTTGAAATAATCCAGATCGATCAGCATCAGACCTATCGGTTGATGACGTTCGGTTGTCTGACGTAGCATCTGTTCAAACACTTCACGAAAATGCCGGCGATTGTATAGACCGGTAAGCGCATCGCGCTGGTTCGATTCACGCAGTCGTTTGTTGGCATCGGCGAGTTGTTCTAAGGCCAGGCTCAGTTCAGATGTACGTTTAGCAACATTACTTTCCAGTTTTTCATTTGCTTCATAGACGATCTTGACATTTTCATTGCGCAAGTTGGCGTAACGGTAGGCAAGTGCGAACGACAGCAGAATCATTTCAACGGCGGAACCGATTTGAATTCCGTACTCCGTGATAAATACCTTGGGCAGTATTCCGAATGAAACCGATGCATAGATAAAGGTGCCGGTAAGTAATGCCGCCCAGGCGATCAGAAATAGACGTGCTGGCCGGTAGCCTTGCTTTATCGCAATGATTGCCTGAGTCAAGACAAAGATAATTCCCGGGAATACTGTGTAAGTCGTTACCTTTACTGCGGTGGCGTAATCAATGAAAAGCGATGCAAAGCCCATCAAGCTATAAAACGCAATGAAACCCAGACCGATGCGATTGGCAATCGTTGACATGTCCCGCATGTTCAAAAATAGCCGTGCAAACTGGTGCATGGCGAGCTGTGAAAAGCACATGGATAAAGGTATTGCATGATTCGCAAGCCATGGATTATTCGGCCACAAGTATTCGAATGCCAGTCCGTTCAGACAAAACAGTACCAGGCCAAAGCCACTGATATGCATCATGTACCAGAAGTGATTCTGATCTCGCAAAATCAACCAGAGAATAAGGTTGTAACAGAACAACGCAAATAAAATACCGTTATAGATGCCAATGCCGAATTGCGCGTCGCGCTCCATTTCGGCAAATGCACTTGGCGTATAGACCGCCAGTGGCGCTTGTATGGAACTTTTACTCGAGGTGCTGACCAGTAATTCCACTTGCGTTTTTTGCGGAAGATCGATCCAGAAATTGGGCTGGCGATAACGGATTGCCCGCGCAGAAAACGGTTGCATGTCGCCCGATGTTAGATGTTCAATGTGATTGTCTGGATAGCGTACATAAACGTCCACGTAATCCAGCAACGGGTACTGCAAAACAAGCAGCCAGCGTTGTTCCGTGTTGTCTTGATTAAAAAGATAGGTATGGAACCAGTAAGCGCCTTTGCTGAATCCGAATGTCGCGTTGCCATTCGGAAGTGCCTTGAATTTATTTGCTCTGGCCATATCGAACATCTGCGTTTTATCGATCTGGCTTTCGGGATCGTGAAAATATTTTACGTAAGGCGATAGTTCGATCTTGCTTCGGCCTGCTTCAAGTACGACCACGCTATTTTGAGCTGATGCCCGGGCAGACGGGAACAAAAGCATCGATAACAGTAGTAGTTGTATGAAATGTCGAAACATGGAGCTGCCGATTTCCTTTTGACCCGTTCACATTATGACGTGGGCAGTAATTTGTCACTCATTGAGGCTTTATATTGCTTGACAATGTAATAGCGCGCTATTACATTAGCGCTATGAAAAAGCGTGATATCACCCCGGAAGTACCTCTGAAGCAAGGGCTTGAAGCACTAGCGCAAGCTTTTGCGGCACTGAAAAATCCAAGCGACATCAAGGCGTTCTTGTTGGATTTATGCACACCGGCCGAAATGGAGGCTCTGGTGGATCGTTGGCAGGTCGTGCCGTATGTCATTAATGAAATGCCGTATCGAGAGATTCACGAACATACTGGCGTCAGCGTGACCACGATTGGACGCGTCGCCCGCACCTTGAATAACGGCGCAGGTGGCTATCAGGCTGCCGCCAAGCGTTTGGGTATCACAAAAACAAACCACTAACTTTTTTTAAAATTGGAATTCGTCATGCGCTCGCACGACCGGTTACGTATCGCTATTCAAAAATCAGGCCGTCTGTCGGACCCAGCCCGTGACTTGCTCACAAGAGCAGGGCTGCAATTTCGCGAAAGCCGTGATCGGCTATTTTGCTATGGCGAGTCTTTGCCAATCGATTTACTGCTGGTGCGTGACGACGATATCCCAGGGCTGATTGCCGAAGGTGTCTGTGATTTGGGGGTCGTTGGACAAAACGTATTGGAAGAACAGGCTGCCGAGCGCGTGTCGCAAGGTCTGGATGCCGCTTTCAAGGTGATCAAGCCTTTGGGTTTTGGCCGCTGCCGATTATCTGTCGCGGTTCCCAATGAGTGGGATGGCGCCGATTTATCGCGCTTGAACGGTACCCGTATTGCGACCAGTTATCCCAACTTGCTGAAACAATGGATTGCCGAACAAAAACTGGATGCCGAAGCGGTGCTGTTATCGGGTTCGGTCGAAATTGCACCACGTCTGGGCAAGGCTGAAGCGATCTGCGATCTGGTTTCATCTGGCGCAACGCTCGTGGCAAACCAATTAAAGGAAGTCGCCGTCATTTTACAAAGTGAAGCCGTATTGGCTGGGCCTGCAAAACCCTTCGGTGATGAACGCGCAGATCTGGCCGCCATGCTGTTGCGCCGTCTTGAAGGCGTGTTGAGCCTTCGTGCCAGCAAGCTGGTGCTATTCCAAAGTCGTCGTATGTTGTTGCCGGAGTTGATGAAATTATTGCCCGATGCCGAACTACCTACGGTAATGAGTCTTGAAGGACGAGCTGAAGAAGTCGGCGTGCAAGTGCTTTGCAGAAGTGCAATGACCTGGCAGCGTCTGGAAGACATGAAACGCGCAGGAGCTTCCAATCTGTTGGTATTGCCGGTGGAGCAGATGCTGGCATGAAAACTTTTATCTGGGATCAATGCAGTGATTCATTGAGGCAAGAATTATTGCAAAGGCCAGTGCAGGCCATACAAAAAGAATTGACCGAAAACGTTGCGCGGATTATCGAGCAGATACAGGCTGATGGTGATACGGCGTTGAGAGCCTTGACCCGTCGTTTTGATGGCGTTGAAGTGCCGAGCTTCAAAGTCAGCGAGCAGGAATTCCAGCGGGCTGAAGCAGGTGTCAGTGATGAGCTTAAAGCCGCCATGCGTGATGCCAAAGAACGTTTGCAGTTATGGCACGAAGCGGGAAAACCGTCCGAGTTTGAAATAGAAACTGCGGAAGGTGTGCGTTGCGGAAGAATCCTGCGCGGTATCAATACCGTCGGTTTATACGTGCCGGCAGGTTCCGCGCCCTTGCCATCGACGGCACTCATGCTGGGTGTTCCTGCCAGTATTGCGCAATGCGATGAGATCATTCTCTGTACGCCGGTTCGCAGCAATGGCGAAGCAGATCCGGCTGTTTTGGTGGCCGCGAAATTATGCGGCATCACCAATGTGTTCAAAATCGGTGGTGCTCAAGCAATTGCTGCGATGGCTTTCGGAACCGAAACCATTCCACGTTGCGACAAAATTTTCGGGCCAGGCAATAGTTATGTGACGCAGGCGAAGCAGCTGGTTTCAACAATGGCGGGAGGTGCTGCGATTGATATGCCTGCCGGTCCCTCGGAAGTGTTGGTGATTGCCGATGCCGGTGCCAATCCGGTATTTGTTGCTTCGGATTTATTATCGCAGGCCGAACATGGACCGGATTCGCAAGTTATCTTGCTGAGTAATTCGGCAGAGTTGATCGCCAAAGTGGCGCTTGAAGTGCAAGTGCAGCTGGCCAAACTTCCACGTGAGGCTATCGCAGAAAAAGCACTGCTTAATTCGCGTACGATTGAAGTCGAGAATATTGAAACAGCGATCGGCATCAGTAATGCTTATGCACCGGAACACTTGATTCTTGCGATTCGTGATCCACAGAAATTTTTGTCGAAGGTGAAATCGGCGGGGTCGGTTTTTCTCGGTGACTATGCACCTGAATCATTGGGTGATTATTGCTCGGGAACCAATCATGTATTGCCGACCAATGGCGCTGCTCGTGCTTACAGTGGCGTCAGCGTAGCGAGCTTCCAGAAAAGCATCAGTATTCAAACCGTTAGCCAAACCGGTTTGAATACGATTGGTCCTTGCGCAGTCACCATTGCCAATGCCGAAGGCCTGCAGGCACATGCCAACGCGGTCTTGCTGAGGATGGAAAAGACGTGAGCGTGCTCGATCTGGTTCGCGAAGACCTACGTGAATTTGCCGGTTACGCTTCGGCACGTCGCGCGAATGTCACCGGCAATATCTGGTTGAATGCGAATGAATCGCCATGGGTGAATGGTGCTGACAATGGCTTGAATCTGAATCGTTACCCCGAGCCGCAGCCGAAACAACTGTCGCAGCGTTTGGCGGAGCTCTATCGCGTTGATGATTCAAGTCTGATGATTACCCGTGGCAGTGACGAAGGTATTGATCTGCTGACACGTGCTTTTTGCAACGCAGGGCAGGACGGCGTTTTGATAGCTCCGCCAACGTTCGGCATGTATTCCGTATGCGCCCGAGTACAAAATGCCAAGGTATTCGAGGTGCCATTGATCGATGGCGAAACGCAGTGGCAATTCGATCTTGCGACAGCAATCGATAAAATCAGTAAAGAGCCGATCAAGTTGGTCTTTGTTTGCACACCAGCCAATCCGACCGGGCAGGCAGTTTCACTGGATGATATTCGAATGCTGGCAAATGTGAGTGCGGGCCGAGCGATTGTAGTGGTTGACGAGGCCTACGCCGAATTCAACGCGACACCCTCTGCAATAAGTCTGCTCAGCGAATTCGAAAATATTGTCGTGCTGCGTACTTTATCGAAAGCCTATGCGATGGCGGCAGCAAGAGTCGGCATCGTAATGGCACAGCAGGAAATCATCCAGGTCTTGCGTAATATTTGCGCGCCTTATCCCGTGCCCACACCCTGTGCTTTGCAGGCCTTGGCTGGGCTGGACGATGTCAATCTTGAACTGGCCAGACAGCGCGCTGCTATTTCCGTGTCCGAGCGCGGCCGTGTCTATGAAAAACTGCAGAAAATAAAGGCAGTGAAGAAAGTCTACGCCTCTCAGGGAAATTATATTTTGGCCCGATTCAACGATGCCGAAAAAGTTTTTCAGTCATGTTTGTCTGCCGGTGTTGTCATTCGCGACATGCGGGCCAACTCTTTATTAAAAGATGCTTTGAGAATATCCATCGGCACGCCGGAAGAGAACGACGTCCTGTTGAAAGCATTGGAGACAGTGTGATGGCAAAAATACTGTTTATTGACCGTGATGGCGTGCTAATCGAAGAGCCGGCCGACGAGCAAATTGATGCTTATGAAAAATTCCGTCTAGTTGAAGGCGCTATTCCCGCCTTGATCAAATGCCGCGATGCAGGCTTCGAATTCGTCATGGTGTCGAATCAGGATGGCCTGGGAACCTCGAGCTTTCCGACTGAGCAATTTGAAGGGCCACAACAATTACTCTTACAAATTTTGGCGTCGCAAGGAATTACATTCCGAGAAATTCTGATTGATCACACCCGGCCGGAAGACAATTCACCCAATCGCAAACCCGGTATTGGCATGGTGATGCACTACCTGCGGGATCGCTCAATTGATTTGCAGGCAAGCGCGATGGTGGGTGATCGCGAAACCGATATGCAGTTTGCACAAAATCTTGGTGTGAAAGGGTTTCGATTGGGAGCTAGCGCATATTCCTGGTCGGAAATCGCTCACGTGTTGGTCGATTCGCCGCGTGTCGCGAAAGTCGAACGTAATACCAAGGAAACTAAAATCCGCGTTAGTTGGAATCTTGATCGCGCTGCAAATCCTGTTATCGCGACGGGGCTGGGTTTTTTCGATCATATGTTGGAACAACTCGGAAAGCATTCCGGTACGGCACTGGAATTAAGCTGTGCCGGCGATCTGCATATTGATGAACATCACACAGTGGAAGATTCTGCCTTGGCGCTAGGGCAGGCTTTAAAACAGGCACTGGGTGACAAGCGTGGCATTACCCGTTACGCCTTCAGTTTGCCGATGGACGAAACCGATGCCAGTGCATTGCTGGATCTTTCCGGTCGGCCCTATTTTGTTTTTGAAGGAACGTTTCCGCGTGAAATGGTCGGTGATCTCGCCACCGAATTAGTGCCGCATTTCTTTCGTTCGATTTGCGAAACCGCTGGTATGAATCTGCATTTGAAAGTACGAGGCGACAATGCCCATCACATGGTCGAAGCCTGCTTCAAGGTGTTCGCGCGCGTGCTGGGCGAAGCCATTAAACGTTCTGGTACTGATCTGCCCAGTACCAAGGGCGTGCTGTGAGCAT
>JBDTTC010000300.1:0-7065 GCA_039930825.1 Arenimonas sp. | reverse complement strand
CATGGAGTGGTTTAAAACATAGTGACCCATTTCATGGCCCATAACCGCACGGATTTCTTCGGGCGATGTTCGATTTAGCAGATTATCATTCAATGAAATGCGGGTTGTTCCCATCATGCCCGAAACATTGGCGCTGATGCGTGTCGTCTGTTTGGAGGCATCGAATACATAAATATCATCTGCCGGAATTTGGCTGGCACGAGCCATTGATAAGAGGCTGTCACGCAATTCACCCTGAGGCAAAGATTTGTATTCATTGAACAAGGGCGAAATGAAGACCGGCGCAATCATTGCGAAGATTATGATGAACACGAAAGAAATTGCACCCGTCCAAGCCCACCAGCTTTTACCGACACGTCGAACTGCAGCGTAGATTATCGTCAGCACCGAGGCGCCCAGTAACACACTTAAAGCCAAACCCATCAGGGTTTCAGTGAACCAGTCGATGAAGTTTTGGGTGGCGAGTCCATAGGCATGCTCACGGAAGAAACCCATGTAAATATTCCAGGGCAACGTTAGAACGAACATCAAAAGAAAATACATTGCGACGTAAATGGCGGTATAGAGCCATGGTCTGTGGCTTATGCGTTTGGCAGCTTCACGCATGCGGCGCGAAATGCCGCTGAAAAGCAAAAACGCCGCTATGGCAACTAGGATGAATGTGTCCACTACATCCAGGTAATAGCCATTTTCGAAATAGGCATCGGACTTTGCCCTTTGGGTATCATTCAATACATTCAGATAGGCATCAGTCGCCTTGTCAACATTGAATAAGGGGCCAGGTCTTGCAGCATCGGGAATAATCAGGCCTGGTGGCAACTCGCGATCAACGCCTGCCTCGGGGATTGGATCGGCTGCCATCGCCATGGCATTAAAACAAAGCAACAGTAATAAACCGGCCAGACTCGAACGCAGAAAATTGCCCATATAACTCCCCAGTAATTTCAAGATAACAACAGTTTCAAGTCCGAACTGTCATGGGCCATAAGACAGGGGTTAATCAACACCTGACTTGATTCGCTCAATCGTTTGCTGCTTTTCCTGCCAGACTTTATTCAACCAGCCATGGAAATGGATACGGAAAGCGTTGTCATTTGCATAGTCTCCGATCAAATCTGGCGTGATCTCACGCTCCACTATATTGACATGCACCTGACGAATACGGCCAGCGAACAAATCAACCAGTGTTGGCCTGCCATCGGAATACACAATCGTCACATCGACAATCGACTTCATGCTGTCGCCCATTGCATCGAGTACAAAAGCAATGCCACCGGCTTTTACTTTCAACAGATCTTTGAACGGCGAGCTTTGTCGTTCGTGTTTGACAGGAGTAAAGCGGGTACCTTCGACAAAGTTCATCACCGACACTGGCTGGAACTTGAAACGTTCGCAAGCTTTGCGGGTCGCTTCGATGTCTTTACCTTTCAAGTGCGGATTTTTTTTCAGCTTGGTTTTCGAATAACGTTGCATGAAAGGGAAATCCAGTGCCCACCAGGCCAAGCCCAAAAATGGTACCCAAATCAATTCACCTTTGAGAAAAAATTTCAGGAACGGAATCCGCCGATTGAATATTTTTTGCAGCACGGGAATATCAACCCAGCTTTGGTGATTGCTGATTACCAGATACCAGCCTTCGTATTTTAGTGATTCCATGCCGGTGACTACGAATTTTGTCGGCGTAACGAAGCCGATTAGCCAGCTATTGAAGGCGACCCAGCTTTCGGCGATTTTTATCAACAGCCAGGACAGTCCTTTTCGAATTGCCGGCAATGGCAACAACCACTTGAGCAAGGCCATAAGAAAGAGGAACGAGGTGTGCAGCAAAGTACTCAGCATGACCAGACCGATCGCGATGAACGCAAATACCAGGGAGACAATTTTCATCGCTATTCCTTCACAAATAACTTTGCCTGATCCAGCGCATCGAGCAAGCGGTATTCACCCACCGGCAGCGAACCAAGATTCAGACCGCCAATTTCACTTCGATGCAGCTTCACGACATGATTGCCCACGACCGCGAACATGCGGCGAATTTGATGGTAGCGGCCTTCGATAATAGTCAGCCGCACCCGCAGTTCCGAAATGGGCTGCAAGACTGCAGGTGCAAGAGGTGAATTTTCGGTTTCAAGCATCATTTCGCCGCTAGCGAATAATTCCACTTCATCACCACGCAAGGGACTTGCCAACTCCGCTTCATAGATTTTCGGCAATTTGTTTTTCGGCGAAATAATGCGGTGCAATAAATCGCCATCATCGGTCATCAGCAATAAGCCTGTCGTTTCCTTGTCAAGACGACCAATCGGTGCCAATACCGGCTTACGGATGCGGAAGCGGTCCGGTAGCAAATCATAGACCAGGCGCCCCTTGTCCTTAGTCGAGCAGGTATAGCCGGCCGGCTTGTGCAACATCAAAATCATGCCGGAGGTAGGATCAAGCGGCTCTTCATCCACGCGGACATTTTCATGTGTCGTTATATCGTCGGCATACAATACTTCGCCTGCTGCATCGGTGATGCGCCCTTCGCGGAACATCAGCGTCACTTCCTTGCGGCTGCCATAGCCCAGATTGGAAATATGCTTAACTAATTTCATTGCTTTTCCATATTGTTACTTTGTCGCTTCGAATACTTTAAAACCGTTTTTCGCGGCGAGTACGTTGAATTTCGAAAAATGGTTTTTAAGCGTGGTTTCATAAGGAAGGTGACGGTTGGCGACCATATAAAAACGCCCGCCCGACTTCAATGCTTTGGCTGCCGACTCGATAAAAGCCTGCCCCAAAGTTTGCAACTCCTCATGTCCTTGGTGAAACGGTGGGTTGCTAATGACGAAATCATAAGGGCCTTCAATCCCTTCGGCCACATCGTGCCAATGGTAGTTAATCTGAATGTTTTTTTCGAATCGGGCCAAATTCAATTGGGCACATTCCAATGCACGCGCTTCGGCTTCAAAGACATCTATCGACTTGATGTTTTCGCATTGCGTTAAAACGGTATGTGCAAGAAAACCGAAACCCGCACCCAAATCAGCGCCATGACCCGACAGTTCTTTCGGTAGGTATTCGGTCAGTAATTGAGAGGCATCGTCAATCCGGTTCCACGCGAATATACCCGGGCGCGAAATAAAACCGGTTGTATCAATCATTCGCGGGGCATCGAGCATCGCCCAGGATTGCATCAGATTTTTATTGAGGTCTTTTTTATTGGACCAGAAAATGCGGCACTTGTTTTTACTCACCGATTGAAGATTCGGAGCCAGTTCCCGAAGATCTTTTTCTCCGGATTTTGCGCCTTCGTTATTTTCCATGCTGACGACGACAAACCCATCTTCGCTAACGTGTTGCAACGCTCGTACGAATAATACACGCGCTTCATCGCGTTGGGGTGGCGGCAACACCATCACAATCGGATAAGCTTTTTCGATCTTTTCAGGTAATAGCCAAGCTGCCCGCTCCAATTCATCGGCATAGGGTTTGAAACTTTGCTGACAATCCAACTGTTCCGCTTTTATTTCAGAGGGAATCGCCCCGGAGCGGGCTCGTAAAAACAGGTAGGAATCGCTCCATGCAATCGCACCGGTCAAAAACGGGTGCCATAAAGCGGCGTATGCAGCATTGCCATTAGTCATAGCCGCAATTTTACCGTGATTGGAAGGCTATCGATGGCGGATTGGCCAATTTATTCCGGTTTCACGTTTAATAATACAGCCCGATATGCTTAAAATCGGCATTGCGCCCCGAAGGAGTTACCCATGCGTTTTAACCCTATGCTCATTAGTACAACACTATTCCTGGTCTTGCTTTCGGCCTGCAAGAAAGAGGAACCCGCTCCATCCAGCGCAGCTGCGACAGAATCTGCCGTGCCAGCAGCCAAGACGGAACCAGTGCCAACAGCAGCTACGACTGAAGCTACAGCTGCTTCGGCGGTCGAAACCCCGCCCGTAAATACTGATTTCAGCGTGGAAAGCGTACCGGTAACCTCAGTCAGCTTGCCGCCGTTTCCGTTCTTCAAGGTACCCGATGGCTTGGTCAACGACTATGACGACAAAGATAGCAATATTGGCTTTGATCGGCATTATTTCCTTGCAGGTAATAAACTAGTCGCGGTCGAAGGCAAGCTATACAACAACTCCATGGGCCTAACCAATCCAGATAGCGAACGTAAATATTCCGAGATCGAGTTTCATCGCAACTATGAAAATGCCATTACCGCACTCGGCGGCAAAAAAATAAGCACTAGCCAATTTACCCGCAAAATTATCGATGATGCCGGCGGCTTGGCAGTGGTCAATAAATATTGGCGCAGTGTGCCGCCAACTTCTGGCTATGAACACTACAGTTATTTGATTCGCACTGCGGACAAAGAGTACTGGATTCACATCGCTACTGGCGCCATCCCTATTCATGGCTACGTGACCGTACTGGAAAAAGAGGGAATGAAACAATCACTCGGCTTCCTCGATGCAAGCGCGATGAAAAAAGCACTCGATGCCGACGGCCATGTTGCCTTGTACATTAATTTCGATATCGACAAAGCAACACTGAGGCCTGATAGCCAGGCCGTGATGGATGAAATCAATAAACTGCTCACAGCCAATGCTGATTTGAAGCTGTCTATCGAAGGCCACACTGACAGCACAGGGAGCGCAGACCACAACCGTCAACTGTCCACATCGAGAGCACGCAGTGTACTTGGCGCGCTGGTGGGACTGGGTATCGATCCGGCCCGGTTAAGCTCCAAAGGTTTCGGTCCCGACAAGCCTATTTCCGATAATGCAAACGAAGCCGGCCGCGCCAAGAACCGTCGGGTTGAACTGGTCAAAATGTAAGACTCGCATCATTTTTCGCATTTAAAAAACGCCGCTGCTTGCGGCGTTTTTTATTGCTGAATATCCGTACAGGTAACCACCTAAATGCTGAATGAAAAATCCTGGTCGGTAAACTTTTTCTTATACGTGTCGTTCTTTTCAATGTGTCACTAATCAAGGAAAGCACAATGCGAAAATTAATGATTGCAACAATAACACTCTGCCTGGGTTTCGCGGCCACCGCCGATGCCGCTCGCTACAACAAGTCCGTCCATCTGGGTAGCACACGACTGAGCCATTCCGAAAATGACCGTGATGTTCTGCGTTTTCGCAGCTGCCGTAATAGCGTACATGCCATACAACTGCGGACCAGTCGTGGCAATGTGGAAATTGAAAAATTGTGGGTACGCTATGGCAATGGTGAACGCGACTATTTGAATGTTCGTGACCGCATTTCAAAAGGCCGTTCAACACGCTGGATAGACCTGCAGGGCAGAAACCGCTGTATTTCGGAAATTGGAATAGTCGGTGATACCGAACGCAGCCGCGATCAGGCCCGCGTGGATATCTGGGGGCGCTAATTTCTAAGTACAACTTCGCACACCAAGATTGAAAACTAACCCTCCCGCACTGGGAGGGTTTTGTTTGGCATTCATTAAGCCTTTGGATCGCTTTCGTCTTCATCAAGCTTTATTCTTGGGGTCTGCCTGCTCCCGGAGAATACTGATGCATCGCCCGTTGTGGATTGCCGTTTTCATTATGGGCATTGGCTACTGCCTGGAGGCCAAGTCAGAAGCCCCGCCCCGCTTTCCTGCGCAAGCGGTTTGGCACCAAAACATTAGCCAGGCGCAGCTGCATCCGCAATCCTCTTCCATGATTACCAGCCTTGCCAATCTGGGTGGTTTTGGTTTTGGCCGTATGCAGATAGATTTTGCGATGCGTATCGTGCATGCCGCTCCCGGCTCGCCAACCCGGACAATCGTCGGATTTCCGAATGCAAATGAATATTACGCGCCCGACTGCGAACCCATTGGTACCGTAATGCCGGTCCCTGCCAATGCTGCGATTGAAGGCTCAGGCAATCTGACTTGCGATAACGATAATGAGGATTGCCATTTATTGGTTGTGCAAGATAACGTTCTTTACGAAGCTTATCGCGCTAACTCATCCGGCAGCAGCGGCTTGCAGGCACAGTGTCTTGCAGTCTGGAAACTGGATCGCGTTTACCAGACGAGTAACCGCGGAGAGCATTGCACCAGTGCCGATGCTGCCGGCTTTCCGATTTCACCGCTTTTATTCAATGCCGATGAAGTGTTCGCAGCAACCCAGGTTAGTGACGGTGATTTGGGACACGCGATTCGTTTTATTTTACCGAACCCACGCATGGCGTCGGACGATCCTTTGCCGAATACGACGAAGCGCATTCCGCTTTACGTAAGACCGGGCAGCCATGCCGGTGGCCCTAGTGGTCCGCCTACAACGATTCCCTATGGTTCTCGTTTACGTTTGCGGGCTGATTTTCCCGTGAACCTATACAACCCGGCAGCACAGGTAATTTTACGTACGATGCAACGCTACGGCATTGTGCTGTCTGACGGCGGAAACATTGCGCTAACCGCGGAGGATGATCTTTACAACACACACAAATGGAGCGCGTTGAACATCAGTTCGCGTGTGTTCGATCAAAGCGTGCCTGGCAGTCCGGTTCGCGTACAGGATTTTTCCGTGATTGATACGGGCAACCGCATTGTCGAAACATACGATTGTGTAAGGAATCCAGAACCTGCTTTGATTATTCCGAAAAACCTTGAAGCCCGAATCGGGCAAAGCCAGCGCATCGGGCCAAAATTGACCAGCCTGAACTGGCAGGATGGTACCGCGCGGGTAGATATTTATCGCGATGGAGTCCTGCGCGTAAACATCGACAATACGGGCGTTTATTCCGAAAAGCCCGGCACCAATCCTCGTCCGGGCTATATTGTTTGCAATGCCAATACCACCCAATGCTCAAGTTTAGTGCATGCATTGCCGGATAAATATATAGATCCGCCAAGCCCTAGACCACAAGCTACTATCATCATAATAAACGACACCATGCATGACTAATTACATGATTGTATTGTCGGGTTTTTGATACTAGGCTGACTTTGGTTTATTCGCAGGATGTATTTCCATGACGTTACTGCATGCCACATCCAAATCAGTTGTGTTCTCGGCACTCGCGATTAGGATGCGGGCGAGTGTCGCTTTTTGTGCGCTT
>JBDTTC010000299.1:0-15475 GCA_039930825.1 Arenimonas sp. | reverse complement strand
GATCAGACGGATCAAATCACGTTTGGAAGCCATTGCAAATTCTCCTTAGATCTTTTCGCCGCGCGCGCGCAGCTGGGCGATAACGGAATCGATACCATTCTTGTCGATGGTACGCAGCGCGTTGTTAGACACTTTCAGCTTGATCCAACGGTTTTCACTGGCAACCCAGAAACGGCGCTCGTGAACGTTAGGCAGAAAAGTGCGGCGGGTTTTGTTGTTCGCATGTGAGACGTTGTTACCCGTCATCATGCGCTTGCCTGTTACTTGGCAAACTCTACTCATGGCGTACCTCGAATTAAGAATGGATTATCCATAGCCCGGATAAAATCGGCCCCGTCGAATGAAACTGACACGTAATGGGAAAGGAAATCGTGGACTTGAGCGGCGTTTACGTTCAACCGTGACCCGTAAGGGTGGTCCAGCGAGCCGCCAATTATGCCCGTGTTTGGGGCTTCGGGCAAGAAAAAAGGGCTCTGAAAGCCCTTTTTTGTTATGAATTCAAGGCCTTAGTAACAAAAAGCACCCTAATGACTTGCTTTATCACGGTGCCAGCCGCGGTGTTTGATGTCCAGATACAGGCTATAGCAGGCGGTAAAAGTCGGAAATAAGGCACCAAACACACCTACCGAGTCCTGTTTCGCCGAAAACATAAAGTAACTGAGGGTCATCATGCTGCCAACAATGCTCATGTACCAAAAAACACGTGGGATCACCGGCTTACCATGACGCTTGGAGGCAATAAATTGCACCAGCCAGCGGCCACCAAACATGAGGGTGCCGATATAGCCGACTAGCTTCCAGGGGGTAATGACCAAGCCGAAAAAGCTGAGCCAGAGAATTTGCTCATTCATGGGCGTGTGACTTCCTTTATGCCGGTGACTTTACTGCGTTTGATCAGCCAGGCTACGCCTCGCAAATCTTTCAAGCCAACCCAGGCACGACCTAAATTATTGTATTTAGAAACACCGCTGCCGCGTTCGCGATGATTCACCGGCACGCTGACTGATTGAAAACCGGCGCGTTTGACCAATGCCGGTAAATAACGATGCATATGGTCGAAATAAGGCAAATCCATGAACACGGCACGTTCGAATAATTTGATGCCGCATCCGGTGTCGGGAGTTTCATCTTTCAAAAAACTGGCACGAATAGCATTGGCGATCTTTGAAGCCCAGCGTTTGCTGCCGGTGTCTTTGCGATGCACGCGCCAGCCGGCGAATAATTTGATTTCCGGCGCAGCCTGATTTCTCGCTTCAATCAATTTAGGAATATCGGCCGGATCGTTTTGACCATCGCCATCAAGCGTGGCAATCCATACCCCGCGTGCCGCTTTAACGCCGTTACGCACGGCCGTGCTTTGACCGCTTTGGCGAATATGTTGCACAACACGAAGTTCGGGAACCGTTGTCATTAAATCTTTGAGGACTTGAAAGCTATCGTCCTTACTTTGGTCATCGACATAGACGATTTCGAAACTGTGTTTGCCGCGCAATGCCGCAACAATTTCATTCACCAATGGCGTGACGTTGTCACGCTCGTTGAATACCGGCACAACAACCGAGAATTCCGGATTTTCACGGCTCATGCTTTATCTCCAAAATAAGTGCGGCACCAGGCCACAACTTCCGGCAAGCCTTGTTCGATCGTGACGCCGGGTTCGAAACCGAACGCCGCTTTTGCACGAGAAGTATCGGCCATGGTTTCGACCATGTCACCGGCCTGCATTTCCTTGTAATTCTTTTCAGCCTTGTGGCCGGCTGCATTTTCGATCACGGCGATGAAATGTTCGAGCTCTACTGGTGTGTGATTACCGAGATTGAACACGCGATGCGGCGCGGCTTCCTGCGAAGGTGCGCCCAATGCACCCAGCACACCGGCAACAATGTCATCGACATGGGTGAAATCACGACGCATTTTCCCGTGATTGAACACATCAATCGAACGACCTGCCAACACGGCACGACTGAACAGTACTGGCGCCATATCGGGTCTGCCCCAGGCACCGTAAACGGTAAAGAAGCGCAGGCCGGTGCAAGGCAATTGGTAAAGATGCGAATACGTGTGCGCCATCAATTCATTGGCGGCTTTGGTCGCCGCATAAAAAGACAGCGGTTGATTGACGCTTTGATCTTCCGAAAACGGTGGTTTGGCATTACCGCCGTACACCGACGACGATGAGGCATAAACCAAATGCTTGACGCCGTTATGGCGACAGGCTTCGAGCATATTGGTGAAGCCGGTCAGATTGCTGTCGGCATACACATTCGGATTGGTAATCGAATAGCGTACGCCGGCTTGGGCCGCCAGATGAATCACTTGCCTTGGTTTATGTATCGCAAACAAAGCGTTCAATTTTTCGCGATCAATCAAATCGATTTCGAAAATTTCAACATCCGGACAGATTGCCTGGACACGGTCACGCTTTAATTGCGGGTCGTAGTAATCATTGAAGTTATCGAGCCCGATAACTTTTTCGCCGCGTGCCTGCAATGCTTTGCAAACGTAGCTGCCGATAAATCCTGCTGCGCCGGTGACTAATAGGGTCATGATTCTTTATCTGTTCTTGTAACTAAGGCGAGTGGTTCACGGCGATGATGAAAAACGGCAATAACAACTAATTCCTCTGCGTCGGCTCGATAGATGAGCGAGTACGGAAACTTGCGCAACAATACCCGTCGACAAAGACCCTCAACAAGACTGAATGCCTGCGGGTCGCGCACTGCACTAGCCAATGCCACTTCAAACGCTCTCGCAAATTCCAAGCCCAAACCAAGGGCACGAGATTCATACCAATCCTGAGCTGCAAGTGCTTCAGATCTGGCCTCTGGCCGAAATACAATCCGCATCATTGTTTACTGAGAAATAACTCTGAGCGAATCTGTTCCCAGGAAATAGCACTGTCAGGATTCTGATCATGTGCCTGAATGCGCTGCTGAATTTCAAGACGCTGCTCTGGGGTGAATATTAGTGATACCGGGTTCTCAACTGCAATGCTATCCCAAATATCTTCAGCGAGCTGAATACGCTCAGCGACAGATAGAGTTAGGAATTCGCGATTGCTTTGGCTCATATTCGAAGTATAGACCTAATGATTCCGTTTGTTTATTCCACCGTGCCGCGAATTTTTTCGAGAATGCCATCAAGCGCATCCAGACCATGGTATTGAATAACCAGTTTGCCGCGACCGCCACGACCATGCATGACTTGCACTTTCGTGTTCAAGCGTTCGCCCAGCTCGCGTTCGAGCGTAGCAATATCGGCATCGGCTTTTTTCACCGGCTTAGCTGCGGTCTTGCTTGGAATTTTGCCAGCGGACAAGGCTTGCGCACGGCGCTCAACTTCCCGCACCGACCAACCGTTTTCAGCGGCTTCTTTTGCGAGCGCAATGGCAGCTGGTGCTGCAAGCGTCAACAAGGCACGGGCATGACCCATTTCCAGTTTTTTGTCTTCGAGCAATTTGCGAATTTCGTCAGGCAATTCCAGCAAACGCAGCATATTTGAAACTGCAGCACGCGAGCGGCCCACCGCTTCGGCAGCTTGCTGGTGCGTCAATGAAAATTCGTCAATCAAACGCGATAAAGCCAGGGCTTCTTCAAGCGGATTCAAATCTTCACGTTGAATGTTTTCGATCAAGGCCATCGCGATAACGGCGCGGTCATCGACTTCACGCAATACCACCGGCACTTCTTTCAGGCCCGCAATTTGCGCAGCACGCCAGCGGCGTTCACCGGCGATGATTTCGTACTGGTCTTTTTTCAGCAGGCGAACAACAATCGGTTGAATCAACCCCTGCACGCGAATGGAATCAGCCAGTTCATTCAGGCGGGCCGGGTCCATGCCAGTACGCGGCTGGTAGCGGCCAGGTTGCATTTTTTCTACGGCGATATTCAACAAGCCGTCACCGGCCAGTTCCGTTTCGGTCGCTGCCGCCAGATTTTTACTGCCGCCGCCGAGCAGACTGCTCAAGCCACGACCCAATGCGGGTTTCTTCATCGCCATATTATTTCCTTACTTCTTCTGACGCTTTTTTCTTTTCCCGGCGAATGATTTCGCCAGCCAAACCCATATACGCCACGCCACCGCGGGAAGCCTTGTCGTAACCGACAATGCTTTGACCGTGACTTGGCGCTTCGGCCAGTCGAACGTTACGCGGAATGATCGAACGGAACACCTTGTCGCCAAAATGTTTAGTCAACTCGCCCGACACCGCATTGGCTAAATTATTTCTGACATCAAACATGGTGCGTACCACGCCAACGATTTCCAGTGACGGATTCAGCTTGGCTTTTAACGCATCTACGGTGTTGATAAGTGCCGACAAACCTTCGAGCGCAAAATATTCGCATTGCATCGGCACGATAATGCCATCGGCTGCCGCCAATGCATTCAGGGTCAATAATGAAAGTGACGGCGGGCAATCGATCAAAATATAGTGGTAATTCGCACGCACGGTTTCCAGCGCGACTTTCAAGCGTTGCTGACGATCGGGTAAATCCATCAACTCAATTTCAGCAGCGGTCAGATCAATATTGCAGGGCAATAGATCATAGCCTTCAGCCGCTTTCACAATGGCTTGCCGACATTCGCATTCGCCCATGATCACTTCGGTAATCGAATGTTCGAGTTCGCGTTTATCCACACCCGATGCCATGGTGGCATTGCCTTGCGGATCAAGATCGACCAGCAATACTTTTCGGGGAGTTAGCGCGAGTGCGGCGGCCAGATTTACCGCCGTCGTGGTTTTACCGACGCCGCCTTTCTGATTGGCAATCGCAATTATTTGAGCCATGCGTTGGAAACCTTTATGGTTTAAGCGGAGTCGGGTGGTCAATTATGCGGGTTTGAGAGGCTCGAAGCGACTATTACGAGGTGTCTTTCCCCTGCCAAGCCAGGCACTTGTAGTCGGTGCGAGCTTTCAAACTGCCAACCGGTCGGTAATTCAGCAATTTCTTCTTCGGGTTGTATACCTTTCATGGCCAGCAGTTTGCCGCCTGGCTTCAATAAATGACCACCCACTTCAATGATGCCGGCCAAGCGATCCAAAGCTCTGGCAGTCAGTAGGTCGTATTGACCCGATTCGGGCACAGCTTCGGCCCGGGATTCTATAACGCGCGCATTTTTGAGGCCTAGACTGCGTACAGCCTCACGAAGAAACCGGCATTTTTTGCCATTGCTTTCGACCAAACTCACTTGCAAGCCGGGCTTGGCCAACGCCAAGGGAATGCCGGGAAGCCCGGGGCCCGTGCCCAAATCAGCCAGCGTTCCAGATTCAACGAAAGAGTGCATGACGAGCGAGTCGAGCACGTGCTTAATCAGCATTTCATGCACATCACGAATGGCCGTCAGGTTATAGGCCTTGTTCCATTTATCGAGCAGCGCCAGATAGTCCAGTAATTTTTCAGCGAGTATTTCATCGCTGAGTTCAAACGCAGCCAAACCGGCGTTTAATTCTGGGCGGAGATGTTCAAGTGCGTGCATGGCGTTATTGTAATCGGTAGGAGAGCCCTTGGGCCCAAAGCGCTTGCGAATCAATTAAGATTCTCGGGAAGACACTTCAGTCTGATACGTATTCGGGCCCAAGGGCCCTCCTACGATGGGAAGACGAGCTAATGAGCAAGATTTTATTGACCGGTGCGACCGGATTTTTGGGCCAGCATATCCAGCGCGAACTTATCGCTGCCGGTCATCAGGTCAAAGCGCTATCTCGATCCGATCAAGCCGATAGTTTGCTGTCGTCACAAGCTGCGGAGCCGGTTCGGGCCGAATTGACCGACGCCGATTCGCTCGTGCGTGCCGCCAATGGCGTCGATGCGATTTTTCATACCGCCGCTGATACCAATACCTGGCAAGTGAACAATGCTGCGCAAACGCGAACCAATGTTGGCGGCATCGAAAATTTAATTGCCGCAGCGAAAGCCAATGGCGTGAAGCAGATTTTGCATACCTCCAGCGTGTCGGCGTATTCGCATCTCGCCCATGGCGTGCTGCGCGAAGACGTACCGCAGCGCGGTGGCGAGAGCTGGATCAATTACGAACGCACGAAATTTCTCGCGGAGAAAGCGGTGCGTGAATCCGGATTGGATTTCATCATTTTCCAGCCTTCGCATATTCTTGGTCCCGGCGATAAACAGAATTGGTCACGTCTAATTCGCTTGATCGATCAAAACAAACTCCCCGGCGCACCCCCCGGCTCTGGTGCTTTTGCCGATGTGCGAGAAATTGCAAAAGCACAAGTTCGTGCCTTTCAACTTGGCAAATACGGTGAAAGTTATCTGCTCGGTGGACAGCATGCGAGTTTTCTTGAATTGATTCATCAAGTCGGAATCAAGCTCAAACGCAAGACACCAAAAAAACCGATCCCTGCATTTGCCTTGCGCTTATTTGCCCAAATGAAATACGGCGTTTCGCTGATTACCCGAACACCGCCCGACATCACTCCGGAATCGGCAACCTTCACCATTCACGACTTGAAAGTGGATTCCAGCAAAGCGAAACGCGAGCTCGGCTATATCGAAACCGATCTTGATACTTTATTAAATGACACGATTGCGTGGCTGCGGGCGGAGAAGATGATTGGGTGAGGTAGGGCCGCTTGCTTGCTGCGCCCGCTTTTCCTAATATCCCAGCGGGCGCAGCAAGCAGGCGCCCCTACAAATAAATATCCGGCCTGCTGATTTCCATTGCCCTATCCGGCTTGGCCAATGCAGTGAAGCCATAGCTTTCGTATAGCTTGTGCGCATCGGCCGTCATCAGCATCCAGCGACGCAAGCCTTGTAGTTCCGGATGCGACTGCACGCTTTGCATTAATTTTTTTCCTACGCCTTGGCCATGCAGTGCCGGCAACGTAAACACGTCGCAAAGATAAGCAAAGGTGGCGCCGTCGCTCACCACACGAGCAAAGCCAACTTGACGATCTTCGATAAAAGCCGAGAAGCAATACGAGTTTTCGATCGATTTTTTCACAACCGCGCGAGGAATATTTTTTGACCAATAGGCATGCTGCGACAGGAAGGCGTGCACAACATCCAGATCAACATCGGCGCGATCAACGGAAATTCGAATATCCATGTTTTTATCCATTCAAACGCCCCGGCAACCAGGTCGCAAGTTCTGGCCAAATGATTACAAGCAATAACATCAGGACTTGCAGCGCAATGAAGGGGATCACTCCGCGGTAAATATCGATAGTTTTCACTTCAGGCGGAGCAACGCCGCGTAGATAAAACAGCGCAAATCCGAATGGCGGGGTCAGGAACGAAGTCTGCAAATTAATCGCCATTACTACGCCTAGCCAAACTGGATCTACCCCCATTGCCAGCAATGCAGGCGCAACTATTGGCACGACGACAAATATAATTTCGATAAAATCGATCATGAAGCCGAGCACGAACATTACCAGCATCACGACAAATAGCGCACCCCATTTTCCACCCGGAACATTGCTTAATATGTGATGCACTAGATCGTCACCGCCATAACCGCGGAACACCAGCGAAAACAAAGCCGCGCCGATTAGAATGGCGAATACCATACCGGTAACCTTGGCCGTTTCCTTCGAGACTTGTTTGAATTTTTCCCAGCTCAGTTGCTTGCCGATTAAAGCAAACAACAAAGCACCGACCGCACCTACCGCTGCCGCTTCGGTCGGCGTTGCGATGCCGAACAGGATAGAACCCAGTACAGCAAGAATTAAACCCAGTGCCGGAATAATTGCGCGGCATAAATCCCACACCGAACGTTTTATGGTTTCTTTCATGGCCGGTGCACGCGATGGTTGCCGCCATGCGACCCAAAGCACGTAAATAAGATATAGCGCCACCAGACCGAGCCCGGGAATAATCGCGCCGGCAAATAAATCACCGACCGAAATGGTGTCCGGTGAAAAATTGCCGAGCTTCAGTTGTGCTTGTTGATAAGCATTACCTAGTTGATCGCCGAGCAGTACCAGAATCAATGATGGTGGAATGATTTGCCCGAGCGTACCGGACGCACAGATAGCACCCGTTGCCAATTTCGGGTCATAACCATGGCGCAACATGGTCGGCAGCGAAATCAAACCCATCGCCACAACGGTCGCTCCGACAATGCCTGTTGAAGCTGCGAGAATCGCGCCAACAATAATCACCGCCACCACCAGGCCGCCACGGACTGCGCCAAACAATGACGCAATTGCTTCCAACAAATTTTCTGCGATTCGGGATTTCTCCAACATGATTCCCATAAACACAAAGAGCGGTACCGCCATCAGCGTGGCGTTATTGATTGTGCCGAATATTCGATTAGGAAATGCTTCAAGAAAACTCGGGTCGAAATTACCCAGCAACATTCCTGTACCGGCTGCGAGCAAAGCTACACCGCCCAGAACAAAGGCAACCGGAAAGCCGCTGGACAAACCTGCCAGCAAACCCAAGACCAGCAGGAGCAACATAATGATTTGCTGAGTTTCCATGCTCATGAACTGGCTTCGTTTTTAAATGCCTGCCAGGTTCGAAGCGCATGTGCCAGCGCCTGCAACAACAGCAATATCGCTGATATGGGAATCAGGGTCTTGATCAAAAACCAGCCGGGCAATCCGCCCGAATTCGAACCTTCCTGCTGCGACCAACTCACTGCGACATAGTCGTAACTGATCCAGCACCAGAAAATGCAAAGTGGCAATAAAAAAATAAAGATGCCGATTAATTCGACCAGGGCCTGTTTGCGTATCGACCAACGTTGCGAAAAAATATCAACTCGGACATGGCTGTTGTATTTCAGGCCGTAACCCAATGCCAGCAGGAATGCCGTGCCATGTAGCCATTGGGTCAATTCTTGCGAGGCAATCGAACCGATACCGAAACAGTAACGGGCGACGACCAGCGCAAACATCAATGCAACCAATAATACGCAGCAAATCGCTGCAATATTGCCCGCCCATTCAGTGATGGCATCTGCCCAGCGAATCAAAAACTTCATGCCGGATTATCAATACCAGCTACGAGCTTTTGCACTACTGCCCTACGACTGCCGTGGTGAATTTGCATTTTCACCATTCGGCAATGATCCAGCTGACTGGTACCACTCCACCGGCGGCTTCAGCATCGGCACGATCGAGTCGGCCGTCGCCATTGTTATCCATAATGTAATAAGGCTTTCCGCGAGCAGGCGTGACTTTCACCATCGTCACCACACCGCCCTGACGATACTCCTCGACAACATCGCCATTGTCACGTGTACGAATGCGAACCGTCGGCTCGGCATCATCATTAGCCTTGGCCGGAATTTTTTCCGGTACCGGTGCTTCCTGTTTCGCCGCAGGTTCCGCTGCTTTTTCTACCACTTTTTCTGCAGCGGCAACATCTTGCATGGCCAGTGCCAGCAACACTCCGAAAATAATTTTCATGGCTTCTTCCTCATATAGTGGGCAACCCCCTGCCAACAGCATCGCAAAGTTCAGCAAGGCACTCAAGCGGCGTAGAATAGCCGCTCTGTGCATATTGAGACACGCCATGTCCCGCTTGGTTCTAATTGATGGTTCATCTTATTTATACCGTGCATTCCACGCACTGCCGCCGCTAACTGCGCCGGACGGCACGCCAACCGGTGCCTTGCACGGCATAGTAAGCATGCTACGTGCCACGCTGAAGGAAAAGCCGGATTTTGCTGCTTTCGTGATGGATGCTTCCGGACCTACCTTCCGCGATGAGCTCTATGCCGAATACAAAGCCAACCGGCCACCAATGCCGGAGGATCTTCGTTCGCAAATCGAGCCGATGATGCAGATTGTCGAAGCACTCGGCTTCCCGATTTTGCGTGTCAGCGGTGTCGAAGCCGATGACGTGATCGGCACCCTGGCCGTTCAAGCACACGCCAAAAATATTGATGTCACGATTTCCACCAGCGACAAGGATTTTGCACAACTGGTACGTCCCGGCATCAAGCTCAGCAATACCATGAGCGGCAGTGTGCTCGACAGCACCGAGGCGGTCATCGAAAAATTCGGTGTGCGTCCGGAACAGATCGTCGATTATCTGGCACTAATGGGTGACACTGTTGATAACGTGCCGGGCATCGACAAATGTGGTCCGAAAACGGCAGCGAAATGGCTGGCGGAATATTCGACGCTCGAAAATCTGGTTGCAAATGCAGACAAGATCACCGGGAAGATTGGCGATAATTTGCGTACTGCCTTATCCAGATTGCCGCTGAACCAGCAATTGGTCACCATCAAAATCGACGTTGAGCTAGACAAGACGCCAGACGAATTGGTTCTTCGCGAAAAACATGTCGATGAATTGAAAGCACTTTATAAACGCTATGGCTTCAACTCCGCCTTGAAAGAACTGGAAGGCGGCGCTACGGTACTAAAATCAGGTGTAGATCCGACAAAAACAGCGTCTCTATTTGAAACTCCAGATGCCGCACATTCGGTCAAAGGCAATTACGAATGCATCATGACAACCGAACAACTGGCGACCTGGGTTAAAAAACTCGAAGCCGCCAGCTTGTTTTGTTTCGATACCGAAACCGATGCACTCGATTCCATGCAGGCAGGCCTGGTCGGTATCAGCCTTTGTACAGAAACCGGGCATGCCGTCTATATTCCAATCGCACACCGCTATCCGGGCGTGCCGACTCAGCTGCCATGGGATGAAGTTTCGGCGGCCTTAAAACCTGTATTGGAAAATTCTACGATTCACAAAGTCGGCCAGCACGGAAAATATGATCTGCATGTACTGCGTCGCCATGGCATTGATGTGCTGGGCTATACCGAAGACACCCTGCTGGAAAGTTTCGTTTTCAATGCGGGTATCTCGCGTCATGACATGGACACACTCGCGCAAAAATATCTTGGTTACACGACAATTAAATTTGAACAGGTCTGTGGCAAGGGCGCAAAACAAATCTCGTTTGCCGATGTCGATCTGGAAAACGCCACGGCCTACGCTGCCGAAGACGCCGATATCACTTTGCGCTTGCATCAAGTCTTGTCGGAGAAATTAAAAGCCACGCCAAGTTTGGAAAAAGTTTATCGCGAAATCGAAATGCCACTGGTGCCGGTATTAACGCGCATGGAAGCAAACGGCATTTTGATCGATGCAGTCGAATTGAAGCGCCAAAGTGCAGATTTGACAAAGCGAATGCACGACACCCAGCAACGTTCTTTTGAAATTGCTGGACGAAGTTTCAATCTCGATTCACCCAAACAAGTTGGAGCCTTGTTGTTTGATGAATTGAAGCTGCCCGCAATGGTGAAAACACCGACCGGTGCGCCTTCCACCAATGAAGAAGCACTCGAAGCGATTGCCGATCAACATGAATTGCCGCGCCTGATTCTTGATTATCGCGGCATGGCAAAACTTCGCAGCACCTATACCGACAAATTGCCGGAAATGATCAATCCGAACACCGGACGTGTGCATACCAGTTACCACCAAGCCGGTGCAGCGACTGGACGTTTGTCATCGAACGATCCGAACCTGCAAAATATTCCGATCCGCAGCGAAGACGGTCGCCGGATTCGCCAGGCATTTATCGCGCCACCCGGAAGAATTCTCGTGGCCTGCGATTATTCGCAAATTGAATTGCGCATCATGGCGCATTTGTCCGAAGACCCGGGCTTAGTCAATGCCTTTGCCAGCGGCATCGATGTGCATAAAGCCACTGCAGCCGAAGTGTTTGGCGTTCCTGTCACTGAGGTTAGCGGCGATCAGCGACGCGCGGCGAAAGCGATTAATTTCGGCTTGATGTACGGCATGAGTGCATTTGGTTTGGCCAAGCAATTGGGCATTGGTCGTGGCGAAGCGCAGGATTACATCGCGCTGTATTTTGCTCGCTATCCCGGCGTACGCGAATTCATGGATCGCGTCCGCGCCCAAGCGCGCGAAGACGGTTTTGTCGAAACGGTGTTCGGACGCCGCCTTTATCTGCAGGAAATCCAGTCACGCAACCAAGCACAACGTGCAGGTGCCGAACGAGCCGCGATCAATGCCCCGATGCAAGGCACTGCGGCAGACATTATCAAGCGTGCAATGATTTCCGTGGATTCCTGGATAGGCGATCACTCGGACAAAGGCCTGCTCTTGCTGCAGGTACATGATGAATTGGTGCTGGAGTGCGATGAAAGCTTTAAAACCACGCTAATTGATGAAGTTAAAGCGCGGATGGAGGCTGCGGCTGAACTTAGAGTGCCGCTAATTGTCGATGTAGGGTTCGGAAAGAACTGGGACGAAGCGCATTAAATAAAGCTAACACTATTTTAGCTTTTATCTGCTTGATTTTAATGCGATTTTTTTGGCGTGAATGTTAGCTGAACATTACAAAAATTTAATGCTTATATTCACGAACTTTACATCACCGCAGGTGTCTCATATACGTAACGGACGCAATGTTCGTTGCGGATCACTCCCTCCCCTGAGTAGATCCTGGAAGCCGGATTTCCCCATTCGGTCTTCCAAAACCCTAGCCCCGCATGCTTCCCCTGGCATGTGGGGTTTTTTTATCTGGCATATTTGCTCAATCAATGTCCTTATCTCGTGGAAAAAACGCTTCAACTTTAATAACGGCCATTCTCGTGATCTATAGCGTCCGATGCATTACAACAGCATCCTGTCCGTGCCAAAACGCGCGTGGCTGATAAAGAAGTGGAACGCTTCCGAATAAATCCCTCACCAAGTTTTCGACGAACTGCCTTGTCGTCAAAGTCGTGCCATAGATTTGACTGTCGATCGACGGCGATTCACTGCTTGCAATGAAATGGGTTCCGGCGGAATCAAATACCACTCCTGCTTCTCTCGCAAACTCTTCGTTGTGAACGCTGATCACGAGCAAACCTCCGGGTTTCGTCGCTCCGTACAATACACGCAACCAAGGTGCCCACATGGGAATCGGAAGATGGGTAAACATCGACAATACGAATACCAGATCGTAGTTTTCCGGGAACGAGACTTCTTCCGGATCGTGAGAAGATTCAAAGCCTGCAACCCCGAACTGCTCCCGCAAAAAATCGATGCTGCCCGGCATGATGTCTGTACAGCTAACTCTTTCAGGTAGTACAGCAGCCAGGTGCCGGGTAAAGCGCCCATAACCAGCGGCAAATTCGAGCACGCTCGCAAATTTCAGCAGTGGCCGGTCTAGCTTTTCGAGCAACAGCATCAGCTCGGACAAGGTCCGCCAACCATCCGACAAATATTCCCGAATAGGGTTTTTTGCAAGCTCATGATTGGCAAAAAAATGGAAAATATCGTCACGTCCGTCAATGATGCAATTGATCCTCATCCATCGGCCATAGGATTGCGCCGCCTGCATTCGTTCAAGGGCGTTATGTGCTTGTAGATTCGAGCTGTCCTGCATCAATACTTCCGAGAACAAACGAGCCGCTTCGTCCGGCTTTTGCGACTGTATTTCCAGCGCTTTTTCAAGTTTGCTTTCCACGGAATGCGCCGTCATGAATCTTGTTCACTTAACCAATCGCGTGGTTTCAAATAATCCTGCAGGCGCGCTTCTTCGCTGTCCGGTTCCGGCATGTATTGATATTCAAATCGTACCCGGGGCGGCAGACTCATCAGGATACTTTCGGTACGGCCACCGCTCTGCAGGCCGAATAAAGTACCGCGATCCCAAACCAGGTTGAATTCAACATAGCGGCCACGACGATAGAGCTGAAATTCTCGTTCGCGCTCACCATAAGCGGTGTTTTTTCGTTTTTCGACAATCGGCATGTAGGCTTCCAGGAAACCATTGCCAACGGCTTGTTGATAAGCAAAACAAGTATCGAAATCCGGCGCGTTCAAATCATCAAAAAACAATCCGCCTACCCCGCGTGCTTCTTGTCTGTGTTTTAAATAGAAATATTGGTCACACCATTGCTTGTGTTTTTCGTAGCGATCATCGCCAAATGGTTCGCAAAGATTCTGCGCAACACCATGCCAATGTTTGATGTCTTCATCAAATGGATAAAACGGTGTCAGATCGAAGCCACCGCCAAACCACCAGATCGGGGCGGCATCTTTTGGCTGTGCCTCGAAATAACGCACGTTCGCATGCGCGGTGGGTAGATAAGGGTTGCGCGGGTGAATTACCAATGAAACACCAACCGCACGCCAGGGCGCACCTGCCAGCTCGGGACGATGCGCCGTAGCCGAAGGCGGCAAGGTGTTGCCCGAAACATCGGAAAAGCCGACGCCGGCCTGCTCGAACACGGCCCCTTCTTTCATTATCCGGGAGCGTCCACCACCACCTTCTGCTCGTTGCCAGTTCTCTTCTTCGAATCGTCGGCCACCATCGGCGGTTTCGAGCGCCGAGCAAATTCGACCTTGTAAATCGAGCAAATAGGCTTGAACGTCAGTAAGGTTTGTCATAAGTGCCTTGGCGTGTTCCGCGGACAGGCACTATGATAACGTCAGTTGCCCCCGTTATAATATTCGGCATAAATGAGTACTACTAAGCTTCCGTCCCGCATCAACGTCAGCCACCTTGATAATTCTCAAGCCGCTTTCCAATTTGATTTTTCCGATGGTCCGCATTCACCAAACCGAGTGGGTTGCGAGTTTCTGTCCGGCTCGCTGGATTTGGAATCCTGGCAAATTCTGGATACCGAACGCTATCGATTCGTTGCTATCGATATTTCAGAAGCCGAGCTAAATATAGAGCAGGCTTCAGCCATGGCTTATCGGAATTTACTCGAACAGGTAAGGCCTTCGAAACATCCTTATTTGCTGCGTATCTGGAATTATTTTTCAGCCATTAACCAGGGGCAAGGCGATAAGGAACGTTATCGCGGCTTCTGTGTTGGCCGTTCGCAATCGGTCGATAGCCAATTCAACACGCCACCGCCGGCCGCGACTGCTATCGGCACGCACAGTAATGATAAAGCTGCCACGCACCTGCAATTGATTGCACTCTGCTCGAACCAGGTTGCACGAACGCTGGAAAATCCTCGGCAAACTCCGGCCTGGCGTTACCCACGTGAATACGGCCCTGTGCCGCCCGGTTTTTCGCGTGGCATTATTTTGGACGAAGACACTGAAACACCCCGCCTGCTCGCTTCTGGTACGGCCAGTATTGTGGGCCATGTCTCGCAACATATCGGTGAGGTGGCCGGGCAACTTAGCGAAAGCCTGGCCAATCTCGAAGCCTTGCTAGCCGAGGGCAGTAAGCAATCAGGCCGTGATTTTTATATCGGTGATTGCGAAGCATTGCGGGTATATCTACGTAAGCCAGAAGACTTGGCCGTTGCCGAATCGATAATTACCGCCGCCGGCATTGATCGTGATCGCATTCTTTATTTGCATGGCGACATTTGCCGCCGTGAGCTAGATGTCGAACTGGAAGGCGTGTTCATTGCTGCCTGAGATACTGGTGATTCGCACGTGGGCGATTCGTGAATCGCCGCTACGTTTAATCCATCGTTCCGGCGTACAGACGTAAACATAACGTCCGTGACAGATTGCGCAACACCTTCAAGGCGACACTCGGACTAGTTTCGCTCAACTCG
>JBDTTC010000298.1:0-5067 GCA_039930825.1 Arenimonas sp. | reverse complement strand
ATTGTGCAGGCTTCCAAAATTTATCCTGATAATAAAACTCGCCATCGACCGTTTGCGGTCCGGATGGTGTATCAATCGTTATCGTTAGATAACCTATGTAGCCCGCATGGCTGCCAGTAATATTATTTCTGGCGCGCATTAGTACGTAGGCCAATCTTTTTTTCGCAATGTCGTCGCCATAATATTTATATAGCTCTAGTCCAACTTTAACCGCCTGCCTGCGTTCATCCTCGCTGAGGAGTGACCACATTTTTTCCCGGCTCAATATCATTCCCGGATATGCACGTTCTGCGGCAATATCAATCCATGCATACGCTTGGATTTTATCAGCAACTACGCCTTCACCTTTCCATAACATCTCGGCCAGCATTCCCTGCGACGGCTTGTCGGCATATTTTGCGGCGCGCTTAAAGTTGGTGAACGCTTCGCTGTAGCGCTTTTTTTTGTAAGCATCAAGACCGCGTAAGCGGTGCAGCAAATCCGGATGCTGACTGATAAATGCCTGCGAATTAGTGATTGCCCTGTCCAGCGGCCGCTTTGCTGCTTCGACATTACCGGTGACGACGACCAGCATTAGGGCTACGGCGAAAATTATGCGCATTGGTATTGTTCCTTATTTCTTCTTGCAGAATGGGCAATCTGGACAAAACCGGCATGAGCCAGAAGTCACATTGACATAGACAGGGTCCAACCCATTTTTTGCATGGCTTTTTCGAATTCATAATCCCAAGCTGCGGTTATTTTCATTCTTTCGCCGCTGACTGGGTGCTGAAAGGAAAGCTGCCAGGCATGCAGCAGCATGCGATGCACACCCATCATCCTGAAGGTGCGGTTATGCCTGCCATCACCGTGACTGGTATCACCGATAAGATGATGGAACACGTGCTTGAGGTGTCTTCTTATTTGACGGAATCTTCCGGTGTACGGCGTGCACTGCATCAAAGCGTAACGGGAGCTTTCGTGTTGCGCCGATGCCACTTCAATTTCTGCCATTGCTAATCGTTTGAATTCTGTTACTGCTGGCTTTTTCTCCGGCTTTCCTGGGCCACCATCCAGGTCGTGATTTATCGTGAAAGATTCTTCCGGCCAACCACGGCAAATCGCAAGATAGTTTTTTTCAACTTCCCGTGTCATGAACTGCTTACCGAGTATTGAAGCACTTTGATTATCGAAAGCAATCAACAGGCAACCGCTGGTCGCACGATCAAGCCGGTGGATCAGGAAAATTTTGCAACCGAATTGTTCGCGCAAACGGTCGTGCAAAAAATCATCTTCGCCACGAGCCAGGGCACTCGAGTGCGCCATCAAACCGGCCGGCTTGTTCACGACCGCGATGAACTCGTCGCGGTACAACACTTCGATCATCGGCTTTGGTGGAGTTACCTCAACATCGGTCACGCGCGTTTAAACCAAGCGGCGAGCATCGCGCAAACTCCGATACCAAGTGCGATCCAGGTTTTTATATTCAGATGAAAATAGACTGGCGACTGCGTATCAAACAAATAAAACAGCGCGGCACATACCAGGAAGCTACTCGCCAGCACCAAACTAGCAAGCCGGAATTGCGCCAGTACCGTTAGCCGTGACAATTCCGCAATTTCATCCGAACGCATTTTCAGACTATGCTCGCCACTGACTTGCTGGGCAAACCAGTTGCGAATCAATCTCGGCATATCCGGTGCCTGCGAAATGATTTCCGGCATACGCTTTTGCAGTTCCGCCATCAGCGTCGCCGGGCTATAGCGTTCACGCAGAATGGTTTCCAGTACCGGTTTTGCCACGGCAAATAAATCCAGTTTCGGATCCAGTTGCCTTGCTACACCTTCGATATTCAACAGCGTTTTCTGCAGCAGGATTAATTGCGGCTGTACCGTTAATTGATATCGTTGGGCAGTACGGAAAATTTTCACCAGCACTTCCGCCAGTGAAATTTCCGATAGCGGTCTAGTGAAATACGGCTCGCAAACGGCGCGGATCGCTGCCTCTAACTCGTCTATACGAATATTCGACGGCATCCAGCCAGCCTGTACGTGCAGCTCGGCAATCCGGCGGTAATCGTTCTTGAACATCGCCATGAAATTTTCGGCAAGATAATATTGATCGCGCTGGTCGAGCTGGCCGACAATGCCAAAATCCAACGCGATGTAACGCGGATTGTCTTTGCGTGTTGCATCAACCCAGATATTGCCTGAATGCGCATCGGCATGAAAAAAATTGTCGCGGAATACTTGCGTGTAAAACAGTCGCACGCCTTTGGCCGCGAGCTTTGACAGATCGATGCCGGCTTCAGTCAGTGCTGCGACGTCATCCGATCCAATTCCCGAAACCCGCTCAAGCGTAAGCACATCGTCACGGCTGTAGTCCCAGAAAACTTCCGGCACATACAAGTCATCCGAGTCTTTCCACAGGCGTCGCATATAACTTGCGTTGGAGCCTTCGCGCTGTAAATCCAGTTCGGCATGCAGCGTATTCTCGATTTCATCAACCACTTCATGTGGACGGATTTTTTCGGCATTCGGATGATGGCGATCGGCAAAATTTGCCAGATGCCTCAGTAAACCGATATCGGCCTTGATCTGCCCGGCGATACCGGGCCGCAACACTTTAATGACCACTTCTTTGCCGTTATGCAAAGTGGCGGGATGTACTTGCGCAATTGAAGCGGATGCCAATGGCATTTCATCAAAGCTTGCAAACAGTTCCGCGATTGGCTTGCCCAATTGTGTTTCAATAATTTTTTTCGCAGCGCTCCCCGCAAACGGCGCAACTTGATCGCGTAGCTTGGCCAATTCATCGGCGATATCCGGCGGCATCAAATCACGGCGGGTGGATAATATCTGTCCGAACTTTACAAAGATCGGGCCAAGCTCCTGCAAGGCAAGACGCAGACGCTCGCCACGCGGCAAATTTGCCTCATCGGTACGCGTGGGAGTGAAGGGCTTCAACAACCACAGCCATTTCCCGAATGCGGTGTCTTCCAGCAACGAATCCAGGCGATGGCGTAACAATACGCGAGCGATACGCACGGCGCGCAAGGTCGAACTCATGCGCCGGGCTCCTGCGACTGCTTTAATTTTTCGAAACGTGCGAGCACGCGCTCGGCACGATCTCGCAAATCATCCACATCTTCATTGAATGCCGCCTGTTCCGCGCCGCCCACGACATCGCGTGATTCTTCGGTCAAATAATCAACGCCGTCCTTAGTGAATTTTTTTGCGATGCCCGCGCCTTGCTTGAATGTTTCACGCAAGGCTTTGGCAATTTGTGTTCCGATGACAATTCCAAATATTTCGACAAAGGGTTTATCCCAGTCGGGATCGAAATTTTTCGCGAGACTTTGCAATTGCCGCGCCAATTCCGCATCACCATTGATTCGTACTTTGCCAATCGGTGCGGCATTGCTCGAGCGGAAAAATGGCAGTTGCGATAATGCACCTGAAATTGTGCTGCGGATTCCCAAATCCGCTTCGGCTTCTTGCACAGGGCCAACTCTGAGTTGCTTACCCTCGACCGTGATTTCCAGCGCTATCACCGGTGTCTCGAGTGCTAGTTGAATACGTCGCTGATCGAGTTTCGAAATCGCCGCCTGCGTATCTGGATCAAGTGCAAGCACGCGATTCAGAGCCTGTTCGAGCGCACTACCCGCGAGCGGCTTGAGCATGTCAAAAAACGAGACGGAATTATTCATGAGCCTATTGTATCGGGCTTGTGAGCGTTTTAAATAGATTTAGCGATTCAATTTTACCCGCTGCCGTGAGAGCGCTCGTCAGGCGCGAAAATCCGCGATGGCAATACATTATTCCTCGCATCGTTTTTACAAGCTGGCTAAATCAATAATTTCGCAGACCGTTCGCGCCTGACGGGCGCTCCCACGATACAAATTACACAAGCCTGAAATCGTCATCCCCGAATGCTTCTATCGGGGACCCAATGGCTTTACGCATCAGAGCAGCGGCACTGGCTCCCCGCCCGCACGGGGACGACGAGGGTTTGTTTAGGAACGGTTCACGCCTGACGGGCTTTTCTAGCGTCCACTTCGGCTAGCGCTTGTTTTTCGTCGATTCCCACCACATTCGCAATCGTTGCAATCCCTCTTCAGTACTCACCTGCGGCACATAGTTGAAATCACGCTTGGCTGCCGAGATGTCATACCAATGCGGCGTCGATAATTGTTCGGCCAGGAAGCGCGTCATTGGCGGCTCGCCTTTCAGGGGCAGCATATGCCACAGGGCTTCGAGAACTGCACCGGCAACATAGGCGACGCCATACGGGATGCTTCCGGAAACCTGCGGCGCATTCGCGGCTTTAAGCAAGGCATTCACTGTCTCGCAAATCGGCCTGGGTTCGCCATTGGAAATAAAATACGCCTTGCCGGCACAGGCAGAACCGATATCAAGATGGTCGAAAGCCTGCAAGTGCGCGTACACAACATTATCGATGTAGGTGGTGTCCATCTTGTTTAAACCACCGGCAATAAATTTCAATCTTCCGGCTTTTGCGCGTTCGACCAGGCGAGGAAGCAGTTGGGTGTCGCCGGGCCCCCAAATTAATCGTGGTCGCAGCGATACAGTAGCCAACTTGTGTGAGTTTGCTGCAATAACATTTTTTTCGGCAATTGTTTTTGTCGCCGGATACGGTGCCTTGAAATTTTCGCCGTAGGCGGTATTAATTTCATTGCCGCCTTCGACCGGCGTACGACCGGCATGCGTCACGCTCGGCGTTGAGGTGTAAACGAGTTTTTTTATTCCGTGCTCGCGACAAGCCGCCAATACGTTTTCGGTGCCGACCACATTGGCATCGTAATAACTTTGATAACTGCCCCAGGCACCAGCCTTGGCGGCATTATGAAAAATCGCATCCTGGTTTTTGCAGGCATTAATCACTGCCTGGCGATCTGCAAGATCACCGAGGATTTGTTGCACGCCCATTTCTTCCAATGCAGGATAAAACGTGCGCTGGAAACTGGTGACTTCGTAGCCACGGTTTTTCAAGGCGGCGCAGATGGCCTGACCCAGAAAACCACCGCCGCCGGTAACGAGAATTTTCATGATGGCTTTTTATCTCTGG
>JBDTTC010000297.1:0-8942 GCA_039930825.1 Arenimonas sp. | reverse complement strand
GCAGCGCCGATAAAAAACGGGCATTGCTACGTGCCGCATAATTTTGTCTGCCACGTTCGGAAAGATAATCGAATAAATCCTCACGCTTCACCTCAAGCAAATGTCCGGAACGACTTTGCAGCCAACGCGATAAACCTTCTAGATCATGCCTATAACTTTCCTGGGTTAACCGAGCCAAGCCATTTTCGGCCCAGCTACGCTCCAGAAATTGACCAATAAGTATCGATTCTGTTTCCGCAACCGGAGGCATGGCTTTAGCCATCATTCGACGCTCGGCAATGGAAGTGGGTTTGGTTTTGCTTTTCACGCTGCATCATAATCATATTGAACTGACGCGAACAACAAAGCCCGTTATCCTATGCAAATGAATACCAACACGACTGCAGCACAACGTGATTCGGCCTATCCGGTGCATCTGGGCTGGCGAATACTGGCCATTACCTACGATGTCCTGCCGATGATTCCGCTACTCTTTATCAGCAGCATCGTATTGTTATTGCTGCATGGCGGAAAGCCGGCGCAACCGGGTACCGCCTGGGCTTTTTTCTCTATTTTTATCTACTGGGCCGTTGTCGGCTGCTATGCGGTAATTTCATGGCGGCGTGGCGGACAAACCATGGGAATGAGGCCCTGGCGTCTATTGGTGGTAAATGAGGAAGGTAAAAACGCCAGCTTAAAATCATTGTGCTTGCGTTATGCCATTGCTTCACTTAGTTGCGGACTGGTCTTGCTTTGGTGTTTATTCGACCCGAAAAAACGTGGTGTGCATGACATCGCCAGCGGAACGCTGGTGGTGCGTAAAAACGCTAACGCAGTCGCCGGAAAAGTACAAAACTCAGTGCCATCAAAGTAAGCGGCGGCAATGCCAACGCCAGGCGAACATCGAACCGGTAAACGTTTGCCAAATCCACAAACAATCGCTGCAACAATAAAAAACTGATGCCGATAACGATACCGAAAAACAGCCGTTTGCCAAAGCCGCCGGATCGCAATGAAGAAAACGCAAACGGCAGAGTGGCAAGACACAACGCGAGCACATTGATTGGGTAAAACCAGCGTTCCCAATAGGTGCTGATAAACTTTTCCGCATCCAGATTATTACGTTGCAGATAGTTGATGTTATTGAGCAATTCCCTGCTACTCAGGAAGCGGTCGCGCAAGAGCGCAGATTCCAGCGTCCGCTTGTCCAGATCGCTCGTCCAGAACCACTGCGATTGATTGGTTACCACCACTTCGTTCAACTTGAACTCGGTTCGTTCTACCGTTGTGAGCATCCAGCCTTTGTCCTGACGCAACGCGGTTTTGGCGGTCGTCAAAGTGATCAGCTTTCCATCGTCGTCTATTTCGAACAGGCGTACACCCTGCAATTCGATACTGAGAGAGTTGTTGAACATTTTTTCGCCGCCACTGCGCGCATTCATGAATATCTTGCCATCGCGCGCCCACATGCCCGAATAACGCGCCATGATGACCTTATTCGACTTGCCTTCGTTGGCAATGCTTTGACTGTGCTGCTCGCTGGCCGGTGCAATCGTTTCCATATTGAACATCATCAGCACAGTCAGCAAACCCAGGGCAATCAGGGCGCCGATTCCGATGCGTAATCTCGATACACCGGATGCACGCATCGCGGTTAGTTCGGAACGCGCTGCCAAACCACCAAGCCCCAATAAACTGCCGATAACCGCTACATAAGGGAATACCACATATAAACGACGCGGAATGGTGAAAAAAATATAAAGCGCAGCATGGCTTATCGTGTAGCCGCCCTTGCCGATATTTTCGAGTTCGGAGGCAAAGGCCGCAATCAGATCAAAACCTATTAGTACCGCCCAAACTGCCAGCGTTGATACCAGTACATGACGCGCCAAATAACGGTCGATCAAACCAAATACTTTCATTTAGGCAGCCTTTTGGGACCGGCCAAATTGCCGTCACGTAAAAACAGCCATAACGAGATGCCAAGCATCGGCACATGCAACCACCACAAACCCAACCACGCCGGGATAAGCCCCGCACCAATCTTGTTTGCACCAATCAGCAAAAGATTCATGCCAACCAGGTAACTCATGAAGGCAAGAATAAGACGGCCATAGCGTGCTTGCCTCGGTTCGCTGCGCGCCAAGGGTAATGCAAGTATGGCAAGAACGAGCGCAAATATCGGCATCGCAATTCTCCAATGCAATTCCGATTGCGCCAGTACATTTTTATCTTTCAACAAGGACCATGTACTTCGAATCTTTACTGAACTATCAATTTCCTGCTCGCGATCGGGTACACGGATTTCGTTCTTCTCGAAATGCATCATTCGGTAGTCTTTTTTATCGTTACTGCCCTCGACCCGGTAACCGTCCTGCAGGCGAAGTATCCGCTGGGTGTCACCTTCCAGAACCAAATCGCCCGCTTTTGCCGTGATGATATCGAAGCGGCCTTCACGTTCACTCAAGCCGAACATTTTTCCAAACCGGGTGCCGTCGGTCGCCAGCTCACCTACGTACAAAATTCCGCCACGCCCAGGCAATTCGACGAAGCGCCCCGCTTCCAATCCTGCAATCAGGAATGAGCGATTGGCGACATCAATCATTTCCTTGGCCTTGTTCGATGCCCACGGCCCCCACCATAACGAGCAACAGGCTATGAAAATCAAGACTGGCCAAAGCAAACGGGAAATCGGCCGCCATAGTTTTCTCGGGCCGATACCGACTGAAAAAAGAACGGCCATCTCGCTGTCCGCATACAGACGGCCGATGGAAAGTAGCAAGCCTAAAAATAAAGCAAGCGGCAGCACCAAAGGCATCCAGCGCAAGGTTCGCAGACCCAATTGCGAGAGCAGCAAACTGGCAGGAACGCGGCCGCGGGCAATTTCACCTACCAGGTCGGTAAATAAAGCGCCCATGCTGACTAACAACAGAACAATCGCTACAGCAGCGAAGGTCGATGCAAATTCACGCCATAGATATCGTTCAATTAGGGACATGCGTTTTAGTTTAAACTTAAGGGCTTGCAAGCAGGGCCTGTCGGGCCCATTTCAACAATTACCCTCTATTGTACGGAAAAAGACCCATGGCCCTCGAATTTCAGATAAATAGCCAAAATCCCCTTCAAGCAGAAACCGATTGCCTAGTCATTGGTGTCTTCGCCGATAAAAGCTTGAGCCCAAGTGCCAAAGCGCTGGATGAAGCCAGCGGTGGACGTTTAAGCGCGCTACTCGAGCGCGGCGATGTGTCCGGCAAAACCGGCCGCACCAGTATGCTGCACGATGTTGCCGGCGTAAAAGCTCCGCGCATCCTGGTGGTGGGTTTGGGTGAAGCTAGCAAATTTGGAATACCGCAATACATCAAAGCTGTCGCTGATACCGTTCGCGCATTACGCGTTGGCCCAACAAAAAATGTCTTGATCACCCTGACCGAACTCGCCGTCAAGTCGCGTGACCCGGAATGGAATACACGCCAGGCCGTAATCGCTGCCGACCACGCTGCTTACGAATACACCGCGACTCGCAGTAAAAAAGCCGAAGTCACGCTGCAAAATGTCATCCTGCAAGCCGATGCTTCCCAAGCCAAAGCACTTGCCAATGGCATTGCCATTGCAACCGGTGTGCAGCTCACTCGTGAGCTTGGCAATCTTCCACCCAACATCTGTAACCCGGAATACCTGGCACAACAGGCGCGCAAAATCGCCGCCGACAATGACGGCGTTACTTGCGAAGTTCTCGAACGCGCCGATATGGAAAAACTCGGCATGGGCTCCCTGCTCGCCGTTGCGAGAGGTTCTGCCAATCCACCAAAACTTATCGTGCTGAAATGGAATGGGGCTGGCGATGCCAAACCTTACGCACTGGTCGGCAAAGGCATTACTTTTGATACCGGCGGTATCAACCTGAAAACCCAGGGCGGCATCGAGGAAATGAAATACGACATGCTCGGTGCCGGCACCGTGATCGGCACTTTTCTGAGCGCAGCCTTGATGAAGTTACCGCTGAATCTTGTGATGGTAGTTGCAGCAGTCGAAAACATGCCTGACGCCGATGCCTATCGTCCAAGCGATGTACTCACATCCATGAGCGGCAAGACCATTGAGGTCGGCAATACCGATGCCGAAGGCCGTCTGGTTTTGTGCGATGCGCTAACTTATGTGCAACGCTTCGAACCACAAGCTACCGTCGATGTGGCAACACTTACCGGCGCCTGCGTGATTGCACTCGGCAAATACGCAACCGGTTTGATGAGCAAACATGACGATCTCGCCGATGAACTTTATCAGGCTGGTGAAAACGTATTCGACCGCGCCTGGCGTTTGCCTTTGTGGGACGAATATCAAACCCTGATTGATTCCGCATTTGCCGACATCTACAACATCGGCGGCAAAGGCGCCGGTGCGATTACTGCCGGTTGCTTCCTCGCACGCTTCACCGAAGGTCAGCGCTGGGCACATCTCGATATCGCCGGCACATCCTGGGATGAAGGTCGCAAAGGCATGGCCAATGGTCGTCCGGTCGGTTTGCTGACGCAGTGGTTGCTGGATCAAGCTGCCAAATGAGTTGGCAACTGTGATCCATGAGCGGAAGATTGTCTCCAGCTTTTCTTCCGCTCGGCTATCACTGCTGACCGCTCACAATTAATTATGCCTCGCGCCGACTTCTACCTGATAGCCAAACCGCGCTTCATTGAAAAACCATTGCTACTGGTTTGCGAGCTTGCGCGTAAAGCGCATGACAGCGGACAAAGTTTGCTGATTCTGGTTAATTCGATGACACAGGCAGAAGTGCTGGATGATTTACTTTGGGAATTCGATCCCGACGCCTATATTCCGCATCAGATTGCCGGCCATGACGAAGACGACGACATCACGCCGGTATTGATTGTTGCGCCCGAAATCGATGTGCCGATGCGCGCACTGGTGTTGAATCTTCGTAACGCGCCGGTAACCGGGCAATGTGATCGCGTACTGGAAGTGGTTCCAGCCGATGCATCGGCACGTGAACCCTTGCGTGCCCGCTGGAAGCATTATCAATCTTCAGGATTTGAATTGAAGAAAATCGATATGTGATGTTGTAAAAAGCCTGCGTAGCGTTTTGTCGGGCCGGGGCCCGACCTACGTATCGGCCATCAAGGCTTGTATGGCATCTATGGTCTTTGGCACTTTGTCGCTCAAGACCTGGGGGCCTTTATTGGTAATGAATATATCGTCTTCAATTCGAATGCCGATGCCCTGATATTTTTCCGGCACACCTTTAGTGCCCGGTGCGATATAAATGCCGGGCTCGATGGTAAACACCATGCCTGCTTCAAGTTCACGGAAATCGCCGGCGATCTTGTATTCACCTACATCATGCACATCCAGGCCAAGCCAATGCCCGGTTTTATGCATGTAGAATTTTTTGTAGTCGCCGGAAGCAAGGTTTTGTTTCAAGCTGCCTTTCAATAAACCGAGTGACAACAAACCTTCGGTCAAGACTTCAACTGCGGCTTCATGCCCTGCAATCCATGCCTGACCAACCTGCGCTTTAGACAAGGCCGCCATCTGCGCATCGAGTACGATTTGATACAACGCGCGCTGTTCTTTTGAATAGCGTCCGTTCACCGGCCAGGTGCGAGTTATGTCGGAAGCATAGTAACCATATTCGGCACCAGCATCGCATAACAATAAATCACCATCCTTCAAACGCCCATTATTGGCCCGATAATGCAGCACACAAGCATTCGCGCCACCGCCCACAATAGGTTCATACGAAGCCGTTGCATTATTTTTCTTGTAGCAATATTGCAATGCCGCTTCGATTTCATACTCAAACAAGCCCGGGCGCGTTGCCCGCATCGCAGCTATTTGCGCTTCCGCTGCAATATCGGCCGAGCGCTGCATCAGCTTTATTTCGTCTCGGGTTTTGAATAGACGGCATTCATGCAGCAAATGGCCGAGCTCGAGAAATTCATGCGGCGGTTCCGAGCCCATGCGCATCTGTGCGCGAGTGCGGTTCAACCAACCAATCAATTTCAAATCGAATTCTTTATCGCGACCGAAATGGTAGTAAACACGACGGCGGCCTTCGAGCAGACCCGGCAATATCTCATCAAGATCGTCGATGGAATAAGCGTCATCCATGCCGAGCGTTTCAACCGAACCTTCCGGACCGACTCTCGGTCCGTCCCATGCTTCGCGTTCGGGATTCCGTTCGCGGCAGAACAACAGATTTTCGCCATGTTTTCTGCCTGGCACCATGACTAGTACGGCTTCAGGTTCGGCGAACCCGGTCAAATACCAGAAATCCGAATCCTGCCGATACGGATAATGCGTGTCATTACTGCGAATGCGTTCCGGCGCCGATGGCAGAATAATAATTGCATCGTCCAGCGCCATGCGCATGAGTTGCTTACGACGCTTGATAAATTCTTTTTGGGCAATCATGGTTTCTTCAAAATACGATTAGTTTAATTTACGACGATGGCGCGGACCCAGTACACAATCGCTATGTAACAGCATGGCGGCAACGCGGACAAATTCGGAAACTTCTTCGAAAGCTTCTTCATCGCTATCAGCGTCTTCATAACTCAGATCACTTGCGGCAATCCTGCCCAAATCCGTCAAAGCATCCTGAGTTTCTTCAGACATGCATTTTAAATCAGCCCCCGACAAACCGACGCCGCCCAGAAAACCACGGCACCAAGCTATCAATGCATCACCGCGTTCAGCCACTGGCGCATCGCTGTCGGGCAGCAATAAATCGAACTCGAACTCTTCCGAAGCCAGTCCAGCACAGGTAGCTTCATACAATTGCGCCAGATCGGTACCCGACTCGACTTCGTGGATGGCGTCGTCGCTCAAGACGAGACTCAGCCAGTTTTCAGCATTCGCCTGACCACCACCACAAAGGTAGCCGCATAAACTGCCATGCAATTCAGGGGCTTCTACACCGAGCGAATTCATGAGTGGTGATTGCGCGAACGTGGCATACAGGGGAAGTACCGGCTGATTCATGACAAAACCTTTAAATGCAGAACCCGATTCTAGCAAGCCTGATAAACGTCTTGTGGCATTGTGCCTCCGACCACTACACTGTTGGGCGGGGAAACATTCGATAAGGGGCTTGATCGGTGCCATTGCGCAGTACTCCAGCTGGTTATTTACCCAAGATCGTCTTTTCAACAGGTATGGCTGGTGTTTTTTTGATATCCAGCAATGCCAAAGCTAATACTGCTAGCGGCTACAGCGCAGCAAATATTGCACCCCAGATTGCCCTCCTAGTCACGGCCACATTTCTAGGCCTGATTCTTTGGCGCATCTGGCGCCGTCGTGTTATCCAGGAAGCAGCTTTGCTGGAAGAAATCCGCGAACGCGAAGCGCGACTGAATCTCGCGTTATGGGGCTCGGGCGATGAATTCTGGGACTGGAATATCCCCGAAAACAGCCTCTACCGTCTCGGCGCGAATCAACTACTCGGCCAGGGCGCATCGGAATCGATGAGCACGGATGACTGGCGTACCCATTCCCTGCATCCTGATGATTTGCCGCGTGTACAAAAATTATTGCAGGAACATTTGATCGGCCAAAGCGAAGTGTTCGAATCCGAGCACCGCATTCGCAATGGCAGCGGCGAATGGATCTGGGTTCGGTCCCGTGGCAAATTGGTAGAACGCGACGCCGATGGCAAACCCTTACGCATGGCCGGCACGGCTAGAGACATCACGCTGAGCCGCAGAGCCGAGCGTGAACGTCGCGTCGCACTTGAAGTGCTGCGCAGTATGAGCGAAGCGGTGGCGGTGATTGATCTGGAATTCCGCTTTATTTCGGTGAATCCTGCCTTCTCGCGTATCACTGGTTACAACGATGAAGAAGTGATCGGGCAAAACAGCCGTATTCTGGATTCGACCCAGCATGGCGCCGATTTCTATCGTCGCGTGCGCGACATTCTCGAGCGCACTGGCCATTGGGCCGGCGAGATGTGGCAAAAACGCAAAGACAGCGACGAGTTCCTGGGCTGGATTGAAATGTCCGAAGTCCGTGACGCGCACGGCATCCGCAGCCATTTCGTGGCGGTGGTGAATGACATCACCGATAAAAAACGCGCCGAGCAGGAACTGCGTTATCTGGCCAATTACGACACGCTGACTGGCTTACCTAATCGCGCTCTTCTCTCAGAGCGTCTGGGTCGCGCCATAGTTCGTGCACGCCGGCAGGAAACCCGGGTTGCGGTTCTGTTTCTCGATCTTGACCGCTTCAAGGACGTCAACGATTCACTCGGCCATGCCGCCGGCGATCGCCTTTTGAAAGCGGCAGCATCGCGCATTCAAGCCACGGTTGGCGCCTCCGATACGGTCGCAAGACTCGGTGGTGATGAATTCACCGTCATTCTGGAAGACGTGGAAAGTCTCGCAGCCGTTGAACGCATGGCACGCGAAATTCTGACCGCTTTTTCGATGCCGCTGGAAGTCGATGAACGCCACGATGTCAGCATCACGCCGTCACTAGGTATCAGCTTGTATCCCGACCATGCGCTGGTGCCCACTGATCTATTGAAGTTTGCCGATACGGCGATGTATCAGGCAAAAGCCGAAGGTCGCAATACCTTCCAGATTTACAATGAAACCATGGTTGCCGAGGCGCGTCGGCGCGCACAAATCCTTACCTGCTTGCGTAAAGCCTTGGATAAAGGCGAGTTCCGTCTTGTCTATCAACCACGGATGTCGCTGGCCGATGGCCGCATTACGGGTGTCGAAGCCCTGCTGCGTTGGCATAGCGGCGAACTCGGCGATATCAGCCCGGTCACCTTTATTCCCTTGGCAGAAGAAAGCGGTTTGATTCTTGCCATTGGCGAATGGGTATTGCAGGAAGCCTGCATGGCACTGAAGCGCTGGCGTAAACATGACCTGACTGAACTGTCGATGGCAGTGAACGTGTCAGTAATGCAATTGCTGCGCGGCAATCTGGCGCAAACACTCAAACGC
>JBDTTC010000296.1:0-4707 GCA_039930825.1 Arenimonas sp. | reverse complement strand
CCAATCAGGCGCTGCTTAACCGGCGTTTCCATAGGTCGAACACTCGTCGAAAACCAGCGCCGATTATAGCTCGGCAAGCTCGCTTTGAAGAGCCTTGATTGCAGCCGCAACGGTATGGAACGAGCCGAATACCAGCACGCGTTCATCCGGCTTAGCCCGCAGCCGTGCCGCCTGCAGGGCGAGTTCGACATCGACATGGCGGCTTAAAGCCGGTTCAGCAATAAGCGGCCTGATGCGTGTTTCCAATTCTATGGCTGTTAAATTGCGCGGCCCGGCATCGTCAATTCCAGCCAGAAACCAGTGACCAACATGCGGCTTAAGCAATGAAACAATTGCTTCAATATCCTTGTCGGCCAATGCGGCAAATACTGCAAAAGTGGTTTTGGGATGTTCCATTAACCATTGCGACAGTTGTTTTGCCGCCTGTGGATTATGTGCCACATCGAGTATCACATCGGGATAGGTCGAAATTTTCTGCAAGCGTCCAGGAACCCTTGCACTGCGAATGCCGTCAATTATGGCGGCATCGTTTATGTCATCGCTTAGCGCACGCAATGCAGCAATGGCGGCGGCAGCATTTTCAATTTGCACCGGCGCTGCCAAGGCGGGTATCGGCAATTCAATTTCATAGCCGGGCTCACGCCAACGCCAACTGTTTTCGAGCCGCTCAATCAAATAATCCGAGTGACCCCGAATAGCCGTCGCACCCAGTTCGTAGGCACGACGCAAAGCGGAAGAAGGAGGGTCTTTTTCACCGAAAATAACGGGCTTCCAGGCACGAATAATTCCCGCTTTTTCAAAACCTATACTTTCCCGGTCTGCACCAAGATAATCCTGATGATCCAGATCTACCGTTGTGATGATAGCAACATCCGGTTCAACAATTTGCGTTGCATCCAGTCGACCACCCAGCCCGACTTCAAGAATCACCAAGTCCAAATCCTGTGCAGCGAAAATCAGCACAGCGGCCAGCGTTCCGAATTCAAAATAAGTAAGCGGAATTTCGGTTCCATGTGTTCTTGCTGCTTCGATTTTTTCAAATGACGCAACTAATTGCTTGTCGCCCGCGTTAATTCCGTCAACACGAATACGTTCGTTGTAAGCAAGAATATGTGGCGATGTATATGCCCCGACTTTCCAGCCAGCAGCGCGGGCAATGGCTTCAATAAACGCCACGGTTGAGCCTTTACCATTGGTACCGGCCACGGTAATCACGCGTGGCGCCGGTTTTTTAATTTCGAGTCGTTTTGCCACTTCGGAAATTCGATCCAGACCCATATCGATGGATTTCGGATGAATTTGCAATTGATAATCGAGCCAGTCGTTGAGTGTGCGAGTCGTCATGCCGACATTATCGCGTATTTTTTGATTTCCGTAGGACGACGGAAGTCGCGACGGGGAAATGGGATCGCGACTTCCGTCGCTCCTACGGCACAGGGTCAAAGTGCCCGATGTACTGCCTCACCGAATAAGTCCGTGTGATGATTGCAATCATTCAATCGAACTACTTCCAGCGCATCCACTGACGAGCCTTCGAGTAAATTCAATGTCGTCGGAGCCTGGCGGAATGACCATAACCTGGCAAATGGCAGGCCCAATATTTTGCATAGCAGAACCCGATTGACGGCATCATGCGCCACGATCAGCAAAGTGTCATCGTTGCCAAGTCCGCCGCAGGCGCGTGCAAACGCTGGCCAGGCACGATCAAATACCATTTGCAGATTTTCGCCGCCCTCACCCGGCATCAAAACCGATTCCGGTTCTTCACGCCAAGCCAATAAACGGCGCGGATCACGCTCGCGAATTTCACTGGCCAGCAAACCTTCCCAATCACCATGGGCAATTTCTTTCAGGCAATCATCGAATTGCAGCATCGCAATACGTTCCTCACCAAGTGCGAATTCGGCTGTTGCCTTCGCGCGCACCAGTGGCGAAGCAATCGCTTTGCTGATTGACACCCCATTCAAACGTTCACCTAATAACTTTGCTTGCCTGATGCCGTTATCCGATAGCGGAATATCAATCTGCCCTTGATAGCGGCCCTCGGCATTCCATGGGGTTTCGCCGTGCCGCGCCAATAATATTTTCATTGTTTATTTTCCAAGATGACTGTCTGAACCCGGGTCAGATAAACCCATGACCCGGGCTGCGAATCAGCTGCTTAAATCATTTCCAGCGACAGAATTCCCGGGATCGCGCGCAGGGAAACCAGCTCTGCATCCGGCACAGTTTTGCTGACGGTAATCGCGGCAACAGCCTCACCATTACCTTTCGCACCAAGCGAGAAGTTGATGATGTTGATGCCCGCGGCACCAAGATGCGAGCCGACCGAACCAATCACGCCCGGCACGTCTTCATTCTGCATCAGCAAGATATGCGCGCCCGGATCAAAATCGAGTTCAACACCATCCAGACGAACCACGCGCGGACCACGATGTAGCGTCGCTTCGATTTCGCGAACTTCATTTCCGCCTTCAATACGCAAACGCAGCAATCGATCAAAACCATCGCCATCGCCACCAACAGTCTCAGCCACTTCCAAACCACGTAATGCCGCTTCATGCAAAGCATTGACGGGAGTGACGCGGCCCGATGCCGCACCCATTTGTGCAGCAACCAGCAAACGTGTCAGCGGTCTTGTATCAAGCGCCTCCGTACGACCGGCGTAAGTGATATGCAATTTATCGGGTGCCGGCACCAAACGCGTTGCCAATTTTCCGAGCGCTGTCATCAAGGGCATCCACGGGCCCACTTCTTTTGCAGCTTCAGCAGTTAACGGCGGCAAGTTGACGCAACCGGCAACTGCGCCCGTTTGCAGGAAATCGATCATCTGTTTTGCCAGAATAGTACTGACTGCTTGCTGTGCTTCGCTGGTGGAGGCACCTAGATGCGGCGTCAAAATAAGTTTTGCGTTCTCGCGTAATTTTGAATCGGCAGGCAGCGGCTCGGTCACGAAAGTATCGAGTGCAGCTCCGGCCAGATGTCCGTCTTCCAGACACTTCAGCAAGGCATCTTCATCAACAAGTCCACCACGGGCGGCATTGATGACATACGATCCCTTTTTCATCATGCGCAAATGCTTTTCATCGAGAATATTTGTGGTCTCTTTCGTGCGCGGAATATGCAAGGTGATGATGTCGGCTTTCGCCAGTAATTCATCGAGTGATTTCATCGGCACACTGCTGCGACCAGCGGCGGCGGCTGGCAGAAACGGATCGTAAGCAGCCACGTCCATGCCGATGCCCTGCGCTTTGCGCGCAACGGTTGCACCGATGCGGCCCAAGCCAATCACGCCGAGTTTTTTGCCTTCCAGTTCGAAACCGGTAAGACCATTCTTCGGCCAGCCGCCCGCTTTCATGCCGGCATCGGCTTTCGGAATATGGCGTGCAAGTGCGAATAAAAGTGAAATCGCATGCTCTGCAGCGGCAAGCGTATTGCCATCGGGCGCATTCATTACCGCGATACCGCGGGCAGTTGCCGCTTCGACATCAATGGTATCGACACCGGCACCGGCGCGACCAATCACTTTGAGTTGAGTGGCATTGGCGATCGATTCTGCAGTGACTGCCGTTGCAGACCGCACCAGAAGCGCATCAACGCCTTCGAGTTTTTTCGCCAGCACGGCGGGGTCCTTGATCGGTTCGGAAATTTCCACTTCCCAACCGGCTTCCCGCATCAAGACCAGACCATCTTCATGAATACCATCGCAAGCCAACACACGCATTGTCGTTCTCCAGAACCTAAACAAAATTATCGAGATTCACGCCGCGCCCGATGGGCGTTGCGCCGAATCGGTTTAGTTGGAAATAGACGTCCGGGCCGCAACTTTCGCCGCAGCCGTTTCAAAACAAATGGAGTGTGCCGTCGCCTGCACCGATTGATATCGGATGGCTAGATGCGCCATGGAAATGGCGAAATGTATAAGACCTGAGAACCTGTCGGCAGACTGGGCTGCTGACATTCTTCGGGTCTGGAGACGGGGCTTCATAAGCATGGGAGTCCAGAACCAACGTGCCGACATTAGCATTGATTTTTCGCGCTTACAAACCTGCCCCAATAAAAATTTAACTTTTTTTAATATCAATAATCGAAGGCGATGCTTAATAATTATCGCTAAGTGATTGATTAGAATGGAAGCTTCACGCTCAAACCAGAGCATGACCTTCGGCCCATCGCATGTCATCGATTAGTGCAGTACATTCCCGCGCCTGTGCGCTGTTTCCCAACAGCATGGTCTAAACCAACTGCCCTGCGGGGCCCGGAGTCTATGTGTCCTCACGTATTTTGAAACCTTTATCTTTTGCCATTGCCATGGCCATCGGCCTTTCTGCCTGCGCTAAAATAGAAGAAACCGCACCAGCTGTTACCGAAGCTGCAAAACCATTAAGCATCGATTTTTCAAAGCTCCCGCAATTACCTGCTTTCAATGTCGCAGACCTTGATCAAGCTTCACCCATTTGTGTGGACATGAACAAACACGTTAACGGTAAATGGCTTGCCGCAAATCCAGTTCCAAGCGACAAAACGACCTGGGGCAGCTTCGAAATGCTGAACGAGCGTTCGCTCGCTGTGCAAAAACAAATTGCCGAAGCTGCCTCTACATCGAAGCCTGCTGCAGGTAGCAACGAACAAAAAATCGGCGATCTTTATGGGACCGCCGCGCTGCATTTCACGCCGGCGCTGATCGCCGCGCTCGACGCGGCCGGG
>JBDTTC010000295.1:0-6523 GCA_039930825.1 Arenimonas sp. | reverse complement strand
CGGCGAGACCGTCAATCCCAGTTGGCAAGCGGCCTCGGCGCTTGACGGCACACAGATCGCCAGCCACCAAATTGTTGCGCGACTGTTGCCTGTCGAATTCGGTGCCTCGATAGCCGCATTGCGCGACGCGATTGCAGAACTCTCGCCAGCGCTGGTGCTATGCGTGGGTCAGGCCGGGGGTCGTGCGCAGTTGTCGATCGAGCGCGTGGCGATCAATGTCGATGACGCGCGCATCCCCGACAATGCGAATGGCGCACCGATCGACACCCCGATCGTCCCCGGTGGTCCCGCCGCGTATTTCTCCACGCTGCCGATCAAGGCAATCCTGGCAGACCTGCATGCCGCCGGAATCCCTGCGGAAATCTCGCAGACCGCCGGCACGTACGTCTGCAACCACGTCTTCTACGGGTTGATGCATGCCTTGATTGACGAACAACATATCCGTGGCGGATTCGTCCACATCCCGTATGCGCCGGAACAGGCGGCACGTCATGCAGGCGCACCGAGCTTGCCTGTCGACACCGTGATTGCGGCCTTGCGGATCGCGGTGCGGACCACACTGACTACGGCAGATGATCGACGCATTGCCGCCGGTTCCGAACACTGAGTCCACGACAGCGCCAAGGCAACACCCTGCTGCCGGGAAGTTACCCTTTCATCTCTAACAATCAGGTACGCGGCAACGTCACGCCCGTCTGCCCCTGGTATTTGCCGCCGCGATCCTTGTATGAGGTTTCGCAGACTTCATCGGACTGGAAGAACAGCATCTGCGCAACACCTTCGCCTGCATAGATCTTCGCCGGCAATGGTGTCGTGTTCGAAAACTCCAAGGTCACATGACCTTCCCACTCAGGCTCAAGCGGTGTGACGTTCACGATAATTCCGCAGCGCGCATAAGTGCTCTTGCCGAGGCAGACAACCAAAGTGTCGCGAGGGATGCGGAAAAATTCGACCGTCCGAGCCAGCGCGAAACTGTTAGGCGGGATAATGCAGACATCCGAAACCACATCAACAAAACTACTTGGATCAAATGCCTTTGGATCGACAATGGTCGAATTGATATTGGTAAAAATCTTGAATTCACGGGCACAACGTACGTCATAGCCGTAGCTTGAGGTTCCGTAGGAAACGATGCGGTGACCGTCGGCGCCATGTTTTACCTGGCCTGGCTCGAACGGTTCAATCATGCCGTGCTGCTCTGACATACGGCGAATCCACTTGTCGGCTTTAATACTCATTGCTGTTCACTCGATAAGGAAATAATTATTGGTTTCTTGGTTGGCCATAGCAGCCATATCACGATTAAATTGATGCTGAGTACACTCAACGTGGTCCAGCCGGGGCTTTTCACAAAATAATACAATTCAAAAGGCACATATATTCCCGATGAAATCAGGCCCAGCCACCGCGCCCACGAGCGGGTAAACCATAAGCCGTAGGATTCGACGAAGCGCAGTAGCGCATAAGCAGCGGCAAACACCATCAGCAATCCGTGCTCCAAATCAGCAGCTTGCAGAAACTCCAGGAACTTGAAGGGCGCGCCGGTTGAAGGGTCTAGATCAAGTAAACGCAGCAATGCCTGGCCACCGTGCTCCAGCACATGACTTTGAGCACGCAAAATGCCAAGACCCACCGATAAAATGGTGAGCCCTTTAAGAATATCGATTGCAGCAACGATGCGAAGCCGCCTGCGCGGGTTCAAGTTCAGTGACATTAGCGATTTGCTCCTGCGGCATTAAACCAGCGGTAATGCCCGACAATCCGCCAAGCGAATAAAATATCTTCTTCTTGCGTACCTTGGCCAATATTGTGAATTACCAACGGACGGCTGCCGAACAAGGTTTTTTTATCCGATACGATTCCAATATGTGCCAATCCATTCGCCAAACGCCAACTCACAACATCACCCGGCCTGAAACTATCGGCGGTTTGTAAATCCGCTAAGGACTTTCCTTGCCGTTTGAAAAAAACTTCCAGATTCGGCACTCGTCGGTGATCAATATTGGAATCCGTTTTTTTCAAGCCCCATATTTTCGGATAAGTTGAAAAGTGCTTTTGCATATCTTCATGCACCGCAGCTTGCAAATCGATTCCGGCTTTCCTGTAGGCACGAATCACTACGTCCGAACATACGCCGCGTACTTGCGGAACATCGCCCATTGGATAAGCAATGCGGCTGTAGGCTGGATCATAGGCGGTCGTGACACCAATCTGCGATCGAGCGGCCACAACGACTTTCACGCCGTCGCCTTGCTGCGCCAAGGCACTACAGGCAAACAGACATAGCCATGCAATCAGCAGCGCGCGCATTAGGTGTTTTGAATCACGATATTGGGGAAGCTGATCGATTTGTTTTTCGCCTGCAGCGCAAGTTTCGCTCCAAGCTTTCGGGCAATTTCACGATAGATTTGTGAAATCGACGATTCCGGATCGGCTGCCACGGTAGGCGTTCCGCTATCAGCCTGTTCGCGTATCGCCAGCTGTAATGGCAATGAGCCAAGCACAGGCACTTCGTATTGCACCGCCATTTTTTCGGCGCCGCCATGACCAAAAATGTGCTCGGCATGACCGCAGTTCGAACAAATATGCACCGCCATGTTTTCGATAATGCCCAATACCGGTACTTCGACTTTTTCGAACATCTTCAAAGCTTTCTTTGCATCAATAAGCGCAATGTCCTGCGGCGTTGTTACGATAACGGCGGCTGAAACCGGGACACGCTGTGCCAGTGTAAGCTGGATATCACCAGTGCCTGGCGGCAAATCAATAATCAGGTAATCCAGACCTTGCCATAAGGTGGTAGTTAATAATTGCTGCAGGTATTGCGTGGTCATTGGGCCGCGCCAAATAGTTGGCGTGTCTTCGTTCAGGAAAAAGCCAATCGACATCGCTTGCAAACCGTGGCCAATCTTGGGTTGGATTGACTTACCGTCGGGTGAGTCGGGTTTGCCATCAAGACCCAACATCATCGGAATACTTGGACCGTGGATATCGGCATCCATAATGCCGACTTTGGCGCCTTCTGCCTGCAAGGCCAGCGCGATATTAACAGCCGTGGTGGATTTCCCTACGCCGCCTTTCCCTGATGCCACTGCAATAATATTTTTTACTTCCGGCAAAGGGCTAAGTTCTTTCTGGACCCGGTGTGCGGAAATTTTTGTGGCAATACTTATGCTGACACTTTCGACATTGCCGAGCTGCATGATTTTTTCGCGAACCATGGCTTCCAAGATCGAGTGCCAGCCCTTGGCCGGATAAGCCAGCTGAATGTCGATCGCAACACGTCCGGCATCAACGCCGACGCCACGAATCGCACTGCTTAAATCGGTTTGAGTATAGGGGTCTTGTATCTGCGCCAACGCGGCGCGCACGGTATCGGTACTTAGGCTCATGTGCATATTGTAGCGATTGGCCGGCCCGCATGGGTGGAAACAAGTCAAAACTGCCCGCAGTCTGCGATAATTGCCCCATGAAACCGACATCGCCCCCTAAGCCCACACTCGTTACTTCCGCACTTCCCTACGCCAATGGCCACCTGCATCTAGGCCATTTGGTGGGCTATATTCAGGCCGACATCTGGGTGCGTGCACGCCGTATGCATGGCGCCACCACGCATTTTGTCTGTGCCGATGACACCCACGGTACGCCGATCATGCTCGCGGCAGAAAAGGCCGGACTAACGCCCGAGCAATTTATTGCCGACATTCAGGCCAGCCATGAAAAAGATTTCACGGCATTCGGCGTGAAATTCGACCATTACGATTCGACCAATTCAGCGGCCAATCGCCAATTGACCGAAGAAATTTACGCAAAATTGCAGCAGCGCGGTGCGATTTCCGTGAGGACTATCCAACAACTCTACGATCCCGAACGTCAGATGTTTTTGCCTGACCGCTACATCAAGGGCGAATGCCCGAAATGCGGCACGCTCGATCAATACGGCGACAACTGCGAGAACTGCGGTGCAACCTATTCACCTACCGACTTGAAGAATCCACGTTCCGTGGTGTCGGGCGCGACCCCTGAGCTGCGTGATTCCGAACATTATTTTTTCCAGCTTGGACAATTCACCGAATTTCTGGCTGACTGGATGAAGGGTGATGTTGCCAACAGCGGCGTGAAAGCCAAACTGCGTGAATGGATTGACGCCGATGGCGGACTACGTGACTGGGACATCTCTCGTGATGCCCCTTATTTCGGCTTTGAAATTCCCGGCGCGCCCGGCAAATTTTTCTATGTTTGGTTAGACGCGCCGATTGGCTATTTATCGAGCTTCAAAAATCTGTGCGCCAAGGCCGATATTGATTTCGATCAGTTTCTTGATGCTGGTCGTAACGGTAATAACGAGACTGAGCTTCACCATTTCCTAGGCAAAGACATCGTCAATTTCCACGGTTTGTTCTGGCCAGCGGTGTTGAATGGTGCGGGCTATCGTTCGCCAACGGCTTTGCATGTAAACGGGTATCTGACTGTGAACGGCGCGAAGATGAGTAAGTCTCGCGGGACGTTTATTCAAGCACGCACCTATCTGGATGTTGGTTTGAATCCGGAAGCATTGCGTTATTACTTTGCTGCCAAGTCCGGCGCCGGCGTTGATGATCTCGATTTGAATTTCGATGATTATACTGCTCGTGTAAATTCTGATCTGGTCGGCAAGTTTGTGAATATCGCCAGCCGTTGTGCTGGTTTTATCGGAAAGCGTTTTGATGGCCGATTGAGCAGTGGATTAGCAGATGCAGATTTGTACCAAGCTTGCTACGCCACCTTTACAGATATACAGAATGCATATGAAGCCGGCGACTTTAACCAAGCCATTCGTTTAATTATGTCTTTGGCTGACGAAGCCAATCGTTATATCGACGAGAAAAAGCCTTGGGTGATTGCAAAGCAGGAAGGTGCAGATGCCGAGCTACAAGCAGTGTGCACGCAAGGCATCAACTTATTCCGATTGCTGGCAACTGCATTAAAACCTGTACTACCGCGTATTGCAGAACTATCCGAAGGATTTTTGAATGCGCCTATCGCGCATTGGCATGATGCCGAGAAACCTTTGCTGTCCCACAAGATCGGTGAATACCAAGCCTTGTTAACCCGCATCGACCCAAAGAATATCGAAGCCATGATCGAAGCCTCCAAAGATTCTCTTGCTCCAGCTGAAACAACTCCTGTGCCTGCGAAGAAACCCGTAGGATCGGCGGAAGTCGCGAAACCATCTGCGCAAACCGTCGCGACTTCCGTCGCTCCTACCTCGGGTAGCGCCAATATCGGTATCGAAGACTTTGCCAAGCTCGATCTGCGTATCGGCAAAGTGCTCGAATGCGAATTCGTCGAAGGCTCCGATAAATTGCTACGCTTCAAACTGGATGCCGGCGATCTGGGTGAACGACAAATCTTTTCCGGTATTCGTGCGGCGTATCAGGAGCCTGAAAAACTGGTCGGCCGCAACGTAGTATTTATCGCTAATCTGGCACCAAGAAAAATGCGTTTCGGCATTTCTGAAGGCATGATCCTTTCGGCGGGTAGTGGCGGCGATGATTTATTCTTACTCGATGTCGATGCAGGCAGCAAAGCCGGGATGCCGGTGAAGTGATAGCGCATTAAAAAGTTGATCGCCATGCTGACACGCAACATTAAACCCGGGCTTGCAACGGGCGACGAACTGGTCAGGCAAATCGATGCATTGCTGCCGCAAACGCAATGCGGCCAATGCAATTATCCGGCCTGTCGACCTTATGCGAAGGCTATCGCCGATGGTGAAGCGGACATCAACCAATGTCCGCCTGGCGGTGACGAAGGTGTAAAGGCACTCGCTGAATTTCTCGGACGGGAAGTAAAAGCTATTAACCCGGAAAACGGCATCATCAAGCCTAAAGTCATCGCGATTATTCGCGAGCCCGAATGCATAGGTTGTACCAAATGCATTCAAGCCTGCCCGGTGGACGCCATTATCGGCGGCCCCAAATTGATGCATACGGTGATTGCCGATTTATGCACGGGCTGCGAACTCTGCATACCGCCCTGCCCGATGGATTGCATTGACTTGATTCCAACGGAAGCCAATCGGCAAGTATTTTTAGCCGCGTAGGTGCGTCTGCTTGCAGCGCCCAGAAAATATTCCATAAATCAAGCGTAGAAATGCATGCTCGCTACCCCAAAAAATTCATTCGATAGCCTGGGCGCAGCAAGCAAGCGCCCCTAAGATTCAATCTACGAAAATTAAATTTTCGATTTCAAAGGCTTTTTCTCGCCTGCTTCAATTCTCAAATCCAGGCGGTTTTGCGCCGGTGGTGTCGGGCAGGTAGAGAAGCTGGTAAACGCACATGGGGGGTTATAAGCGAGATTGAAATCCACCACGGTGGTTCCCTTTTCTCCTGGATTTTTTGCATATAGAAACCGAGCCGCAGAATACGTTTCATGGCCGCTGGTACGGTCGGCAAAAATCAGGAACAAACGGCCATCGCCTTCATCGACCGCCTGTAGTCGATATTCCTTGCCATCCTTGGTAAAGACCACTTGCCCGGGA
>JBDTTC010000294.1:0-1837 GCA_039930825.1 Arenimonas sp. | reverse complement strand
AATTACCCGTATCCGCAACCGGTTTCACGACGGGATGACAGGCCGCAATAAGCGCACAACACAAAGCCAGCAGAAGTTTTTTCATTGCGAATATTTTTTCTTGATTACCGGCCAAGAAGAATACTGCGGATCGATTGCCTGCCCCTGCGACCAAATTTTTCTCGCCTCTTCCTTGCGACCGATCAGCCAGTAAAGTTCGCCGAGATGCGCAGAAATTTCGGCATCTTTTGACCTGCTCCAGGCCAGTTCAAGCAAGCGCTGAGCTTCGTCATATTTCTTCTGCATCAACTTGACGAAGCCGAGGCTATCCATGGCAGATGCCGAGCCAGGCCTGAGTTGTAGTGCTTTTTCGATATAAGGCAGCGCGTGATCATATTGCTTTTTATGCTGCGCCAATGTGTAGCCATAGGCATTGAGTGCCTCGGCATTCTGATTATTATCGTCGATGATTTTTTTCAGGTCTGCAAGGGAAGCATCAATGCGGTCTTGACTGACATTCTGCATGGCTCTTCCATACAGCAATAATGGATCGGCTTCGAATATGGCCAAGCCACGATCCAGGGTCTTCATGGCCAGCACATCTTTGTTTTGTTTCGCCCACAGATCGGCTTCGACCAAATAGCTATCGCGGACAAATTCGCCATCGGCATCTTCATTCTTCTGGAATGCATGCAACTGCGCCAAGGCCTCGTCCCAACGATTCTGATTCGACAACATAACGGGCAACCGCAGTTGCGCACGATCCCGCTCCGGCCCTGAGCCCACCCCACGATACCAGCGTTCCGCATCACTCCAACGCCCAAGTGAATCGGCTAGCTGTGCCTGCAAAAGCTGGAGTTTCTCGCTAGGCTGTTTTTGTTGTTGCAATAGGGCGTTTAAAAAAACTTCGCTAACATCTTGCTGCTTCGCTTGCAGAATAAAGCGTCCGCGCAAAAGCCAACTATTTTCATCCTGCGGTCCCGCCGCCAAGTATTTTTCGGCATCAAGCCAGGCATGCAACTGGGTAAATTCAGCCAAGATGTTTTGCTTGACCCAGCCATTCTGGGGTTGCAGCGTACCGGCACGCTGAACCATCGCAAGCGCAGCAATTTCATCGCCTTTTACTCGCAAAGCGGATGCGCCAATGATCTGCGCACGTGCGTCGCTCGGAAATTTCTGGGCAATTTTTTCGCTGAATACCTGCCTCGCAGCCGGCTCATCAAGCGCATCGGCCAAAAACAATAATTGAATCCATATCTGCACGTTCTCGGGCATTACCGCGTTATTGGCGATATCGCGCAGGACTGCCCGCGACATCACCGCACCGTCATCTTTTTCAGTGCGTAACACGTCGAATAATGGCGTGCTGTATTCGGGGGTGCCATAACTCAACAGTTTTCGTGAGTAGATATAGGCTGACTCGGCTTCACCAAGTTGCATTGCCAAACGCAAATTCATCGCCCACATGTCGGCCGAATTCGGCGCCACCTCGCGCCAGCGGGCCAAGGCCTTACGGCTGGGGCCGGTCATTTTCATGCTCATAGCCAAAGAGACGGCGCGTTCGGACAAAGTCACATCGTCACTTAGCTGTGCCGCCTTTGCGTATTCGAGCGCAGCGGTCTTGATATCCTTGTTTTGCAGAGCATATTCGGCAGCCATTACGGCAGCTACCGTCTGGCTTTTATCTTCCATCAATGGCTCGGCCAGCAAGGGTTTCGACAGCAGGAAAAGCCCGAGTACAAACAAAACAGGCGAACCCTGATTCGCGGGTCGCTGGCGACGATGGTCACGAAGCGTTCATCATACGCTTCCGCCGTGCGCCGGAATGAGTGCAATCGGAAATACAGCGCGAGCAGGG
>JBDTTC010000293.1:0-2564 GCA_039930825.1 Arenimonas sp. | reverse complement strand
AATTGACTGGCCAAAGCTCGGCGCTTCCGCGAGTCGAATATTGCGGCGAATGCGAGTCGGAAAGATAATTGCATTAGCCAAGCTCGGATGCCGATTTTCCTGGCTCGTGAAAAAGCTGCTCACGTCCTCGCTCACCTCGCTCGCCAAGCGCGTTCCATTCTCGAATAGGCAAAACACTACGCCGGTCAGCTTTAAACGGTTGTTGATTCGCTTTGAAACGAGTTCCACTGTCTGCAGCAATTTGCTCAAACCATGCAGCGCGAGAAAATGAGGCTGCAACGGCAATATTACCTCGTCAACCGCAGCTAGCGCATTGAGCGTCAAGATTCCCAGCGACGGCGGACAATCGATGATCAAATAATCGAACTCCGGTGTATCAGATTTGTTTTGATCTTCGGTCAGCTTATCTCGCAAAATCACCTCGCGACCGACCACTCCGACTAACTCAACTTCGGCCGCTGCCAGATCGATATGCGATCCGATAACCCAAAGGTTTTCGGCAACTTGCTGACGCGCCTCGGCCAAGGTCGTATCGCCGGTCAGAACTTCGTACATGCTTGGCACGTCGGGCGAAAGTGTCAGGCCCAAATGCAAACTGGCATGAGCTTGCGGATCGAGATCGAGCACGCAGACGCGCTGGCCCGTCTTGGCAAGCGCCGCGCTCAGATTAACCGCCGTGGTGGTTTTTCCGACGCCACCTTTTTGATTCAAAATTGCGATGGATCGCATTGTGAACTCCGTTTAATTGCGACCTTGTAACATATCGTTGGTCAGGAATTATAAAGTTTCATGCCGAATGAGCCTAGCTCGATATAGTGGCGGGAATTCCAATAGAAATCGTAATCTTATCGCCACAAATGCCAGCATAAGTTACTCCTTTTTTCTTGTCGCTTAGCAAAATCTTTTGTATGAAAAGACTGAAAATCATGCTTTTCATCTCGCATAAGCATGGAGAAGCGGAGAATTCTGATAAAATCCGGCCTTTTACCGAAACTTGATGGTCGTTAGTCTGGTATGAAATAGTAAATGCCAAAATGTTGATCACCAGCATTTGAAAAAACGAATGGGCATCAGATCGATTGCAACAAGTTCCATTTTTATCCCGAGGAGAAACCCTGTGAAGAAGTTGTTCATTATTACCGTGGCATTGATTGCCGCCTTATTCCAATCAGTACAATTGAAAGCAGCCGATGAAAAGCCATTGGCAGTAGTCTCGCTCGCGGGAATTGATTCCCTGATGTCCGACGTCGATTACTTGGGCCAAGTCCTCAGCAACCCGCAATTGAACAGCCAAAGTATCGAAGGATTGCTCAAAGCGTTCAGTGGCGGTAAGGGCTTGGATGTTTTCGATCGGAAAAAACCATGGGGTGTCGTTGTTTATGCTGCCGCGGACGGCGGTTTGGATTTTAAATCGTATCTTTTCGTGCCATTGAAGAATGAAGCCGATCTTATCAAAGGGGTCGAAAATTACACCGATGCTCCCAAGGATGTAGGAAACGGCGTAAAATCCATCGCGATCAGAAACAATCCCAAAGAATTCTTTTATAAAGTTCAAGACGGTAACATGTTTGTTGCCGATACGGCCGAGTACCTTAGAAATGTTCCTGCTGATCCAGCTGCGCTGCTCGGCACGATGAACAAAGATTATGATCTTGCAGCACGAGTTCATGTACAAAATCTGCCTGAAAAGTTGCGCACAGACATGATCGAAGGACTGAAAAAAGGTGTGAGCGAAGGACTTCATCAATCGCCTGACGAAGACGATGCCGCATTTGCCGTGCGCAAGGGTTTGATGGAAACGCAAATCAAGCAATTGGAAATGATGCTCGATGAACTGGACGACTTTACCGTCGGTTTGAACATCGACAGTGCGGCAAAGGCGACGAATCTTGATTTTGCGATGACTGTAAAGCCAGGCGGAAAAATGGCGGGTAAAATTGCTTCTTACGGAAGTCTCACCAGCATTTTTTCCGGGTTCTTTAATCCTAACGTTGGAGCAGCTGGAAATGTTACTTCGAAATTAGATTCCGAAGATATCCAACAAACGGTGGCATTGCTCGACTCGTTGAGCGACGTTGCCAAGAAGGAAATCGACAAGGATGAAAAGCTGCGCGACAATGCCCAGGCTAAAGAAATCGTGAGTGATTTCTTTGCGGTTTTGTCCAAGACGATCCAGACTGGAAAATTCGATAACGCAGGAACCGTTGCTTTTGGCGATAAGACTATTAGCGGCTCTTTCGCCGGATACGTTCACGATGGCACAGCAGCGGAATCGCTCTTCAAAAAAGTTGTCGATGTTATTAAAGAGAATGTGACCGAAGTTAAAATGGATGTCGCGACGCACGAAGGCGTGAAATTCAATCAGGTCCAAGTCCCGGTTAAAGAGCCAAAGGCAAAAGCCATTTTTGGCGACACGCTCGATGTTCATGTCGGTTTCGGTCCCAAGGCATTTTATGTTACGTTCGGAAAAGACGGACTGACAATGTGCAAGGAAGCGATTACCGCATCTGCAACTGCTGGGGAAAAGAAAGTCGATGAGATGTTGATCGAAACTTCGCTTACTC
>JBDTTC010000292.1:0-3067 GCA_039930825.1 Arenimonas sp. | reverse complement strand
ACAATGCGGGTGTCGGAAGATGTTGCCGATGAAGTACTGGAATCATTGAAAGACCTCGGCAAAGCGCATAAACCGAATGTCGAACACGCCAACTTTGTCGTACTGCGTTCGCCCGACGTACCTTCGATGCTGATTGAAACCGGGTTCATTACCAATGCGAGTGAAGAACGCAAATTATCCGATCCGGCCCATCGTGAACGCCTCGCATCGGCAGTGGTTACCGGTATTCGCGGTTATTTTTCCGAACAGGCGCCTCCTGGCACCTGGTTTGCCGCCCAGCAGGAACGTGAAGACGATAAGGCTCGCGGATTCCAATATGTCGTGAGTCGCGGTGAAACCCTGAGCCAGATTGCAACGCGGCACGGCGTGCCGATGGGTACGATCTTGCTGGCCAACAACAAACGCAACGATGATGTGCGTGTAGGCGAACGTCTGATAATTCCGGTAGCTTCAGCCCCGAAATAAGCGTGCCCGTGGCAGCGATTCCTCGGCGTGAAAACTAAATATATATTTCACGCCTAGCCAGCGAACTCACGACAGAAATTTTCCCTCCTCTAATCTTCTTCCCCGAATGCTTCTGTCGTGGACCTGGTGGCTTCCACCGTTAAAGCGGGCGCGCTGGATCCCGCCTGCGTGGGGACGATGAGGGTTTGTATATTGGTAACTTGACGAGCATTCGCGCCTAACGGACGCTCTCACGAGGTATCATATTGCTTGAATATTCGTGGTTGCCCATCGTGCCGATTCGCCAATTACCCAACACTCTAATCAACCAGATCGCCGCAGGCGAGGTGGTCGAAAGACCTGCCTCCGTCGTCAAGGAACTGGTTGAAAATGCACTGGACGCGGGCGCCAAACGGGTTGATATAGAGCTTGAAGAAGGCGGTCTGCGCTTAATCCGCATTCGAGATGACGGTGGCGGAATTGCCGAAGCGGAATTGCCCTTGGCCATACAGCGCCACGCGACCAGTAAAATTTCCTCACTGGAAGATCTGGAAGAAGTCGCAACGCTCGGGTTTCGCGGCGAAGCCTTGCCATCCATTGCATCGGTATCACATTTTTCGATTAGCTCGAAAACGGCGAATCAGGCCAATGGTGCGCGGATGGAAATTACCGGTGGTGAAGTGCATGGCGTTCTACCGCATCCCCATCCGCAAGGCACTACGATCGAAGTACGGGATTTGTTTTTCAACGTGCCGGCCCGGCGAAAATTCATGAAGGCCGAGCGTACCGAACTCAATCATATTGAAGATTGGTTGCGCTCACTCGCATTGGCTAAACCCTTGGTCGAATTGCGGATTTCGCATAATGGAAAGTTGATAAAACATTATCGTCCAAATCAGGATTGGGCCGAGCATCACCAGCGAATTACCGAAGCCTTGAGCGAAGCTTTCACCCAGCAAAGCATTGCGATTGATCACAATGGCGCTGGCCTGGGATTGCAGGGATGGGTAGGTTTACCGACCGCCTCGCGTTCATCGGCAGATCAGCAATTTTTTTACGTCAATGGTCGTGCGATCAAGGACAGGCTGGTGGCGCATGCCGTACGTCAGGCCTATTCCGATGTACTTTTTCACGGACGTCATCCTAGTTTTGTTCTGTTCCTGACGCTCGATCCACGCCGGGTCGATGTAAACGTACATCCGGCCAAGCATGAAGTGCGTTTTCGCGACGGTCGCCTGGTACATGATTTTATTTACCGCACCTTGCATGAAGCCTTGGCGGGTGCGCGTGCCGGCGCTGTAGAAAGCCGGGTCGAAAGCATCGGCGGTTACGCATTGAGTGAAGTTGCACCGGCGCAGTCAGGACTGGGCCTGCCAGTGCGTGAAGCGCCGGCGAATTATCTTTCCCAATACGCAGCACTTTATCGTGCGCCAAGCAGCACCAGCGAAGCTTTGCAAATGCCGGTCCGGGATGAAACCCAGGCGCCGCCATTGGGTTTTGCGCTGGCGCAATTGCACGGCATTTTTATTTTGTCGGAAAACGAACAGGGTCTGATTCTGGTCGATATGCATGCGGCACACGAACGTATTACTTATGAGCGATTGAAGGCCGCCAAGGATGCCGAGGGAATTCGTTCCCAGACCTTGCTGGTACCAATGGCTATTTCAGTCAGCGAGCGCGAGGCTGATGTGGCGGAACAACATCATCAGGCGCTTGCGGAATGGGGCTTCGAATTGCGCAGGAGCGGCCCACAAGCCTTGAGTATTCGAGCAATGCCCGCATTATTGGCTGACCTGGATCCGAAAACGATAGTTTTAGACGTGTTGACCGATTTGCGTGAACATGGCAATAGCCAAACGCTCGAGCAAACACGCAACGAGTTACTATCAACACTGGCCTGTCACACTTCGGTTCGTGCCAATCGTCGTTTGACGATCCCGGAAATGAATGCCTTATTGCGTGACATGGAAGCCACGGAACGTTCGGGTCAATGCAACCACGGTCGTCCGACCTGGGTGCAATTGACGAAAGCGGAATTGGATAAACTTTTTTTGCGTGGTCGCTGAGGTCGAAATGAACATGAAAAAATTACTTGGCTTGGGTTTAGTCGCCGTCATGGCGCTGGCATTAAATGCTTGCAGCAATGAACCAAGTCCAGAAGAGGCAAATGCGAACGCTGCGAAAAATGCGGCCAAACTTGCCTATGAGAAAGAAGTCAAAAAAGAACGCGATGCGCGACTCGAAAGATTGCAGTTACCTGCAGGCTGGCTGTCGCTGGTCGGTATGCACTGGATCCCCGTGGGCACTACGCGTGTCGGTCATGGCGATGATAACGGCACAAAACTTGCCGCCGGTCCTGCGCGCATTGGTATGCTTACCCTGACCAAGGCAGGCAAGATTACGCTGCAGCCGGAACGTGGCAGCGATATCACGATTGACGGACAACCCGTTGCTGGTACGGCGCATCTGCTATCCGATGCCGATGTCGGCTTCGATGGTGAACCAACAGTTGTTGGATTCAATAAAGGCGATGCCAGTTTTATCGTGATTAAACGCGGTGACCGCTATGCGCTGCGTGTGCGCGACGCAATGGCATCCACTCGGCAGCAATTCCCGGGTCTGG
>JBDTTC010000291.1:0-5027 GCA_039930825.1 Arenimonas sp. | reverse complement strand
TGCCGGATTTGCAATGCGACTTCGGTGGCCGATGCTAAATCCAGCTTATTTTCGGTCACGTCCAGATAGGCTTCATCAAGCGACAAGGGTTCTATTAAATCGGTATGCCGAGAAAATATTTCGCGCACATGTTTTGAAACTGCCTTATATCGAACGAAATCCGGTGGAACGAAAATAGCATCTGGACATAAGCGTTCGGCTCGTATTGCCGGCATGGCGGAACGAATGCCGAACTTTCTTGCTTCGTATGAAGCCGCGCAGACCACCGAGCGGGAGCCACGCCAAGCTACTACAACGGGCTTTCCGCGAAGGCTGGCATCATCGCGTTGTTCGACGGAGGCGTAAAATGCATCCATATCGACGTGGACAATTTTTCGTTGTGACATCGGGTTTACTTTGTATTACCCATGCGTGGTGTGCCTTTTCGACAAGCATCGGAACAATATTTCACATCTTCCCAGACATTCTGCCATTTCTTGCGCCAGCAGAATGGCCGCTGGCAAACAATACAAATTTTTTCCGGCAAGTTTGATTTTTTCACGGGATTTTCTTGTGGAAATCCAGAAATGCACTCAATACCGCGCCCGGAGCTTCAACTTGCGGGTAGTGGCCAATGCTTTCCAGCTCAACAACATCGGGGTTTGGAATCAGTTCGCGGTATCGCTCGAGTAAATGCCTTCCGGAGACGGGATCTTCAAGCCCGTTGATCAGCCGCATTGGAATGTGTGTTGTTTGCATGGCCTTCAACCAGCGATCTCGGTGTTTTCGTCGTTCCGGAATATATTGCAACAAGCGATGTGCGAGTTTTTCTCCCTTGTTAAGTGAGATTAGATGCCAGAAATCTGCCAAATCTTCGGAGCTTGGTTGGGTGTCGATTCCGAATACGGCAGAAAAACTCTGATTGAACTTCTTCTCGTTCAATCCATACACCAGTAATGGGCCCAGTGGGCCACGCAGTAAGGTTTGAATCAGGCGTGGACGGTGCGCTTCCGGAAACAAACCTCCGTTCAAAAAACAAATGGAACGAACATTGAACGAATTTGCATGTGGCGAAGTTTCCTGACGGGCCAGGCACTCCTGCGCGACGCTGTCTCCGAGATCATGTGCCAATAGATGTGCTTCTTCTATGCTGAGGGATTTCAGAAAATCGGTAATGATATCGGCCTGTTCTACGACAGAATACACATGGCGACCAGGTTTGTCGGAAAACCCGAAACCCAGCAAATCCAGACTGATCACGCGAAAATGTTTTGCCAGTGAAGGCCACATTCTTTGCCAGTCAAAAGATGCCGTCGGGAAGCCGTGTATGCAAAGCAATACGTCGCCTTTGCCTTGATCCCGGTAAAAAATGGAATGCTCCCGCCATTGAAAGTAATGGCCGGAGGCTTTCCATTGTTGTAGGGACTTTGAAGGCATGGGCGGGAGCAGTTTTGTTAAGCGGAAATAACAATTACTTATGTTTAATGAAGATCGTACGTCAAAAATAATCAACGAAGATATGAACTTGCAGTAATTGCCGGCAATTTATCCTAAAGCCTTCAAATAAATGTGAAGTATGTCCGGTTTTTTTTGGCTATCGCGTACTGATACATGCCCACTCATTACTTTTGGCATGTCTCATGAAAGTCAGGGCGGCACCCTCGAAATACCATTAGGAGCTTTGTTGTGAAAAAAAGTATCGTTGTTCTGTCACTACTTGCATTCAGTGTTACAGCTGCCATCGCCGCCAACCGCGCGCCAATCAAACAGCCGAGCGCTGCCTATAAACAACTTCAGTTAGCCATCAAAGAAGAAACCCGCAATTATTTGCGCGGTGACGGCATGATGGAAAAATACCTGCCTTCCAAGCAACAATCGGCCAGTACCAAAGCTTTAACCGATGACGATGTAGGCGATGCCAATTCATTTGGCCGGAATGTCATTTTTGCGGGATCGGTTCAATCCGGCGTATTGCAGATCGCCCCTGATTGCACACCTGATCCAGAGTTTCCACTTGGTCCTAACGACCATTGCGTAGTACCCGATGTCAACGGGTTTGTCTCGGTTAATTTTCCGGATATGGGTCACGTGTTGATCCCGGGTAAAACCGTCAAGACATTGCTTTGCCATTGGCAAACTCCATTTGCCACCCTGCTGTATCAAAACCCGACAGGTGTTTATCAGGGCACTGCGCGGGCTTCTTTCAATGCAAACTATAAAGTCGAAAATGAAGTTTTAAGCGACCCGGCATTGATAGATCCAAGCACCGGCCTACCATTTGGCGGTTCATTCGTAATCACGCTTACCTCCATATCCGATACCCGTGGACTGCAACCGGGCGATTTCCAAACCTACAGTGACAACGATACCCGCGTTTGCAATGGCGGCTTGATCTCCAAGCGTGCATTAATGGAAAGCTATGGCCTTAGCGACGCGCAAGCTACCAAGTTCTTCAAGAAAGACACCATCATCACGATGGGTCTTTCTGGTAGCTCGAGGCGCGTCAGCGATGGCAGTGTCATTATCGGTACGCGCTTTGTAGGCGACTAATTGATTTATCTCTCTCCAGGGAAGGAAAAAAACGGCAGCCGCAGGGCTGCCGTTTTCATTTCAAGTTGAAACGATAATTCCATGTAACAATAAATGCATGCTTGGAATGGCGTTTCATGTCGAATAAGAATTCTTCAATACGTGGCATTAGTGCCATGCTGATGGCCGTTTGCATGTTTTCACTGATGGATGCTGGCCTCAAACTTCTAACGCCGTATTATCCTGCTTTACAAATTACCGCAATGCGTGCGATCGCATCATTGCCTTTTGTCGTCGTGTATATCTTCATTCGTGGAAGTGCCGCCAGCCTACTTAAAATTCGCTGGCCTCTGCATTTGCTGCGCGGCGTGCTAGGCATAAGCATGCTCGCGCTATTTACTTACGGCTTAAGATCACTGCCGCTTTCAGAAGCGTATTCGCTATTTTTCATTGCGCCTTTGCTGATTACGGCATTGTCGGTTCCGTTGCTAAGGGAGAAAGTGGGCGCTACGCGCTGGATCGCCATTTTTGTCGGTTTGCTTGGTGTCCTGATTGTGTTGCGGCCCGGCACTGCAAATCTAGTATCGCTCGGTAGTCTTGCCGTTTTGGGTGCAGCGGTTTGCTATTCGGTATCCGCAATTTGCGTTCGGCTCATCAGTAAAACAGACACTTCAGACAGCATGGTGTTCTGGGCCATGACTATGATTGCGATCGGTGCCGGATGTTTGGCTGAACCAAATTGGCAGCCAATCGAGCATCGTCATTTGACGGTACTGGCTGGCATCGGGCTTACCGGCTTTTTCGGGCAAGTTGCCGTTACCGCGGCTTTCCAGAAAGGCGAAGCATCGGTGATTGCACCCTTCGAATACAGTGCATTGGCTTTGGGAATAGGGCTCGATTGGCTGCTTTGGCAGACTTTGCCGGATGGTATTGCCATATTGGGAGCGCTTGTTATTGTGGCAAGTGGCTTGTATCTGATAAAAAAAGAAAAAGTACACCTAGAAGCCGAACATCCGTAGTTGATTATTTTCCTGGGAGTGGGTTATGTGGATTTTCAGATCATTTATTGCCGGTTTTATTTCCACTCTGGTGTTTCATCAGGGGCTTTTCCACTTGCTTTTTCTCGCCGGAAAAATTCCAAAGCCGGCATGGGACATGACGGCGACCCGGCCTTTGCATGTGCCTGCCGTTGTTTCGCTGGCATTTTGGGGTGGTGTATGGGGCGTTGTCTTATGGGCGATGCTTAAAAAGCAAAGTAATTCCCGCCAGTGGTTCTTAGCCATTGTGTTGGGGGCTTTGTTGCCAAGTATCCTTGCGCTGCTGGTCGTATTTCCTCTGAAAGGGATGGCATTCGCGGCAAACTGGGATCCGAAAATATGGATCGGTGCCTTTCTGCTGAACGGTGTATGGGGCTTGGGTGTGATTATGTTCATGAAAGCTTTCGGCAGGAAGTAAACGCCTACGGCTTGTGTTTGGGTTGTCAACCACCTGAGGCGGGCTGCGTTTTAATCAGTGTCCCCCAAGATAAACAGCGAGAAGCAACATGAAAAAAGCAATTCCCCTTATTGCACTGGGCTTGATGACCGTCAGCCTTTTCGCAACGGCACAAAGCCAGTCAAGCGATCGCCGTGCCAATATGCAAGCCAGGGCGCAGGAGCGTTTCCAGACGCTTGATACAAACCGTGACGGCAAGCTCAGTTATGCCGAACTCCAGAATAATCCGAAACACCGCGAACGTTTCGATAAAGCCGATCTGAATCATGATGGTGGTTTGTCGCAGGATGAATTAAAACAAGCGCACGAACAAAAGAAACAGGAACGCCAACAACGCCGTTCGCAAATGCGCGAAAAAATGCAGGCAGGTCGTGAAAAACTACAACGACTTGATGTGAATAAGGATCAGGCACTGACTCGCGCCGAGATAGGCAATGAAATGCCAAAGCTACTCGAAAACTTCGATATTATCGATGGCAACAACGACGGCAAGATCACCCGTGAAGAAATGCGAATTGCACGAATGGCAATGCGCGGCGAGCATCAATCACGATAAAAATAATCTTGCTCGCAAATAGAAAAAGGCCGCTTGCGGCCTTTTTTATGCGCGGTGCAATCCGGTCGGGCTTTAGAACTCGCCTGGAATGGTATAGACCATGCGATCTTCCAGGCTTTGTTTTTCATGGTCAGGGATAACCCCAAGATATATGAAGCGGATATTTTTTTCTGCCAATGCATTCTTGAAATACTGTTCGTTTACGCGCTTGAAAATAAAAACACGCTTACCGGGTTTTTGTTCGAGAGCCTGGTTCAAGGTCATATCGAATTTGCTTTCGGATATGCTTTTTTCATAGTGTTTGAAGCTGACTTTATTAATCTTCGAACCTAAATAAAGATGCAGCCCGTAACGAGCCATGTCCTCGACAAAAATAATTTCACGAGGTGGTTCTTTTGTGAGTACTAATAACTTTTTGGAAAAAACCTCGGGGTCTTTACTGTTGTTGTAGCTGGCCATCCAGCCATGA
>JBDTTC010000290.1:0-2345 GCA_039930825.1 Arenimonas sp. | reverse complement strand
CGGGAGGGCATAACATTCTTATGGTCGGCCCGCCCGGCACGGGGAAGTCCATGCTGGCACGCCGCTTCCCTACCATCATGCCGCAGATGAGTGAAGCCGAGGCCATCGCTACCGAGTCGGCTGCAAGCAAAGTTTCGGTTTCACAAAGACAGATTTCCTGTTTGGCAATGGCTGGCTTGTCGAACTTTCGCATTAAAGGGGCCAGCATCAGGCTCAACACAATCGCGATGACAGGAGACAATAATAAAGGCAGGAAAAAAGTTTTTCCCAAGACCGAAATATCCAATGCCTGCGGCGCCAGTGCAAACCCGGCACCGAGCAGACCACCAACCAAGGCATGTGTCGTCGATACCGGCAGGCCGAAGCGAGTGGCCAAGGCAATGGTGAAGGCGGCGGCTGCACTCACGGCGGTAATGAACAGACTTGATTGCACGATGGCATCTGGAACGAGTCCTTTTCCACCAAAAGCGCTGATGAGGGCCCCAGCAAGAAAAACCGATGTCAGCGCGCCCAGTGCTGTGCTGATACTCGCAAGCCATAAGGCTTTGCGATAGTCCAAGACCTTCGAACCGAGCAGCGTGGCGACGCCTTTAAGATTGTCATTACCGCCGTTGACGAAGGCGAGACCCAGGCTGAAAAAAATGGCGAGTGCGATAAGCATTAACGAACCTTGTTTAGTGACCAATCGTAAGTGAAATAATCGATAGTGAAGTTATTGTTTTTTATGTAGGAGAGGATCGCAGGATACTTTTCGGTTTTATCCGCATAGCGGATCAGAAATGATTTAACGCCACCGGTGTATTGATCGAAATCCTTCTGGTACCAGTCAAAAATTCTGGAGACGGAATACTTACCGGTCTTCATGTCGAAACGGTTGCGCGAGCTATCACTCAAGAAACGAATGGTCTGATCTTCCAGTTGAGATGCCAGTTTTGCTCCGGTGTAGGCTTCGTCACGCAAGGCCGGGCAACCGATGGAAGCGCAGTTCACCGCAAAATGAATGCGAGGTTCTTGGTAGCGTTTATCGCCACGCAATAATTTATGCTCCACATCATCAAGGCTGCGTTTTTCGCCGAGTAGACTGAAGAATTCCCGCTTCCATGGCGATGAAAACAAACTGCCAAGGTCCTTGATCGATTCCAGTTTTGGGTAACGCGTCAGGATCAGTTGCACGGTATGGGCGTTATAGGCATTGATCAAAAATGCCTGTTGCTCGTTCAATGGCCATTGTGAATATTCCTGCCTACTCACCACGTCCAGGCTTTTCAAATATTGTTCGAACTTGGCCCGGTCTTTTGCGAAGCCGGCATAATCTACCGAACTTGCGGTGCCCGTTTTATTCCACTGCACATGCTGCTTGAGCAAAGCATCCCACTGCCCATGTGTGCGGTCGAAGGCCGCCTGCAAAGGCGAACTGATTATCAATAAGGTGATAAAGGCGAATAGAATTCTCCGCATATCAGCCTCTGCGCCAGGCAAAGAATTTCTCGACCCAACGCAAGACTGCCTGTGGTGCGTGCGCCCGCTTCCAGTTGCCGGCCGCGTATTTATTGGCTTCGGCCATGGTCGGATAAATATGGATGGTGCCGAGTAATTTATTCAGACCGATGTTCCATTTCATTGCGAGCACGAATTCGGCCAACAAATCGCCCGCATGCGCACCGACAATCGTGGCACCGAGAATTTTGTCCTTGCCGGGAACCGTGAGCACTTTGACGAACCCGTGATCGGCGCTGTCGGCAATCGCGCGATCAAGATCGTCGATGCCATAACGTGTGACTTCGTAGGCAATGTTTTTTTGCTTTGCTTCGTCTTCTGACAAACCCACTCGTGCGACTTCCGGATCGGTAAATGTCGCCCAAGGAATAACGCGGTAATCCACCTTGAAGCTCCAGAACGGTGCCAACAAGGCATTCACCGAGGCATACCAGGCCTGATGCGCGGCGACGTGGGTAAATTGATACGGGCCAGTTGCATCGCCGCAGACGTAGATATTCGGAAAATTGGTTTGCAGCAATTCGTTGGCATCAATGGTGCCGCGCTGAGTGATCGTAATGCCGAGTTCCTTCAGGCCGAAGCCATCGGTATTGGCGACACGACCAAGCGCCAGCAGAATTTTGTCGAAACCGAATCGGACTTCGGTGCCATTGAAGTCGCAAACGAGTACGTTGCCATCGCCGTTTTTTTCAACACGAAGCGCTTTATGGCCGGTCGCGACCTTGATGCCGTCGCGGACAAATTGCTGCGTCACTTCATCGGCGGCATCGGCATCCTCGCGCGGCATCAGGCGTGGTGCCATTTCGACCTGGGTGACTTGCGATCCAAAGCGGGCAAAAGACTGCGTC
>JBDTTC010000289.1:0-10594 GCA_039930825.1 Arenimonas sp. | reverse complement strand
GATAAAAATAATGCCGCGCGACAATACTTGCTTCCCTAGCGGCACATGCGTTGCCAAAACAATAAAGCCTGCCAAACATGCCGGGCCAAGAATGCTCGCATCCAACCCATCCCAATTCAATTCGAGACTCATTTCGCAGCACTCAGTAATTTATCAATAGTGGAATCAAACAGACTGAATAAATCTTTTGATTGCGCATCACCACCGACGGTTAACGGCAGTGCGACGGCAGGCACACTTGTACGGTCCGACAACCATTGACTCGATTTCGAATCCTGATACGCAGCACGAACAATGGCCAAGGTATTACTGCCTTTGGCAGTACCGATCAAACTAGCGAGATGTGCACTCGTAGGCGGTACGCCGGGCTTGGGTTCAAGTGCGCCAATTTGTTCAAGGCCAAGCCAACTTTCAAGATAAACCCAACTGGAATGTTGCACGATTATTTTGCGGCCTTTCAACGATGCCGCTTTCACTTCCCAGCGTTTGATTGCTGCCGACCAGCGCGTACTGAAATCAGCCAGACGTTTTTGATACTCGACGGCATTCGCGGCATCGAGTTGCACCAAGCGCGCATCAAGTGCTTTTGCAATCGTCAGCACACGATAAGGGTCCATCTGGAAATGCGGATTGCCTTGTGGATGTACATCACCGGCAGCGCGATCTAGCTGGGTTGGTTTGTCGAGTGTCGTAATCTGACTGGCCGCCATGAAATTACCCGCACCCGAAATCACTTTCGGGTTACCCGATTGACGAAGCAATTGCGGTAACCAGCCGACTTCCAGATCGGCACCGGTGCATACGACCAAATCGGCACGTCGCACTTTTGCAATCAGGCTTGGCTTGGCTTCAATCTGGTGCACGTCCTGCAATGCAGAGGTCGCCACATCGACTGTGATTTTATCGCCAGCCAACTCCTGCAATAAAGAACCCCATTCCGGTTCGCAGGCAAATACTTTCAGACCGGCATGGGCCGGAGCCGCACTTGCGCAGGCGAGCAGCAATACAAACGGTAAAAACTTTTTCATCATGAATCCTTAAAATTTATGCGCGCCATGCGCACCGAGTGAAGTTTGATACTGCAAGGTCAAAGCATTATCTGTTTCCGATGGATTCGATTCATCACGACTGTATTGAAGGCGTATCAAACTGAATTCGCTATTGAGCCAGGTCAGCATCACGCTATTGCGGCTCGGATCGAAATTGCTGGCATACGGGCCATTTTCATCGGCGAATAACTTGTCGTAGCGATAGCCCGCTTCCCAATTACGATTAATTCGATACACACCTTCGAAATAAGCGCCGTGACGTACTCCATTCCAATCTTGATCAAATAAAGGATTTATTGGATCGATGTATCTGCCGTTCCGATCATCAACGAAATATTCACCGCGCAAAGTGATACCGCCATCTTTGAAATTCCCTTGCGGTGCCCACTTCCAGGTCATATCGGCAACGTACAAGGTGTTATCACCATTGAATCCGTCTTCGGCGTTAACCGTACTGGACTTCAGCATTGAAACGCCTGCAAGCCAGGAATTTTCATCGCCAATATCACCGCCAGCATGCGCAAATAAGGTATGTACGCCAGCGCCACTATTGCCGGCACCACCGGAAGGATAATTATTACCGGCAAAAACCTCGGCACCGAATTCCAGAAATAAATCGGTCGGTGCAACCCAACGCAACTGCACGCCGTCGTCGCCGTATTGATTGCCTAAAAATGCCTGATACGCCAACGGACGATCAAAGAACTTATCGGTATGCGCATGATGACTATTCAGATAACCGATATTCGAAAAGAAACGGCCGGCACGCAAGGTAAACCCGTTCTGCAGCGCAGTGGTTTCAATGAAAGCCTCTTCAACACCAAGTTCGTCCTGTCCATGGTCGCTACCAACGGCGAGCGTTAGCTGGCCAAAAAATTTCTCGTCAATATTGGTCGCAAAGGAAATTTCACTTTCACCGAGCGAGATGCCTTTCGCACTTGGCATACCCTCGCCGACCAGCGGGAAACCACTACGAAAATAACTGTCGGGATCGACGGAATGATGCGAGTAACTACCGTTCAAAATAATACTGATCGAAGGATTGAAGGCATTTGGGTTGCTTTCAGCCTGCGCTGGAGCAGGCGCTTCTTCTGCGACAGCCATCTGAGCTGGCTGAGCTGTCTTCAATTCCTCGATTTCCGCCTTAGTTGCCTGCAATGCTGCCATGGCCTCGGCAGCTTGCTGGCGCATGGCTTCGGCATTAGCTTCCAGGCTTTTAATACGCGCTTCCAGCGCTTTTATTTGATCTTGCGAAGTCTCTCCGGCAAAAGCAGGCGATGCGATTGCGGACAATATACAAAGGGCTAATAAAGACTTTCTCATTGACGAATTCCAGAGGCTAAACAGGTCGAATTCGTAATGTTATATTATTACAATAAAAGCGCATAGGCCAAAAGTCATGGCCAAGCCGTTAAACAGATAAATTTTATCAATGGTGCCGGCGAGGCCGGATAAATACTCTCCGATCAAGCCGGAACCGGATCGGTGAGCATCTGCCTATTGATTAGTGATGATCGTCTTCTTCGCCTTCTTCATGCTCGTGCTTGAGCCATTCGCAAAGTTCTGCAGGCAACAAACGTTCGTAGATGCCCTCGTCGTTCAAAAACTCGTCCAGGCTATTCACGCCGACAAAACCAACATTGGGAAAGCGTTTTGCCGATTCCTTCAGAAAAGCGTAGTTCGCATTTCCAAGGCCAATCAACAGGTAATAGATCTGGACATCGTTATGCTCGATGTACTCGAACAACTCTCTTGTTTGTTGAATATCGGTGTTTTCACCATCAGTCAGGAAATAATTGATGACGGGAAGCGTTTCTGCATTGGCATTCCCCAGCAGTCTGCGGAAAAAATTGATTACCGGTGAATCGAACTTGCTGTAGTAATCCAGATTGGACTGAATGGCGGGGGCGTATCGAGTGCCTTGCCACAGTACATCATCGAGATCACCGTCCATCATTTCCTGATTGACAATGTCCTTGTAGTTTTCACGAGTGGCAACACAGGCGAGCGCCGAATCATCCGAGAAACCCCAGACGTCAATCTCGCCGTTGTCATCACAGGCCAGTCCAAGTGGCAACAAACGCTCAACCACCTTCTGCACCAAGCCTTGTTGATAAAGCTTGCGCATCGAGCCTGAGACATCCAGATTGAGACCAACACGGGCACGCACCACGTGGTCGATTCCGTTTTTTTCCAAAACAAAGCGGACTTTTTCTACTTCTTTGTCAATCTGGAAAATATTACTCATGTTTCCTTTCCTTTAAGAGTACGAACATTTTTTTATACATGCCTTTCAAGGCCGTCAGCTTACTGCCGGATGGCTGGCGTGATGTGAGGGCAGCCGTGTAAGCGGTATTGAATGCGGGCAGGTTTTCTTCCAGCATGCCATTGCTGGTATTGGCTAGCGCGTGTAGATTCTGACTAAGCACAGCATGAGTAAGCAGGCCCATTTCGAGTGTTGCACGAGTAGACAGCAAACTGGTGGCACGTTGTTCGAGTGCATCTATCTGTGAAGTGTAATGCGACTGCAAAGAACCCGTAACCGGTTCCTTGCGGAATTTATCGACGATGAAATTTGCCGCGAGAATGGCGCTTGCGATCCGCTCGGCAAGCACTTGGTAACGCGGCTTCAACGCTGCCAAGCGGCTGGCAGCCTCGGTCAATGCACTTTCGTGCACCTTGAGTTCATCAATGCGATTTAGCAGTCGTGCATAGTTTTCACTAAACACGATATCTGCGACCGTTTTGCGTGTGAACCACTGACGCAAAACCTGTATTAACGACGGCTTTCTAACTTTAAACAACACATCGGGATTCAGACTTTCAAAAAGTGCCAGTACTTCGGAAAAGATGACTTGCGCTTCCTGGATGGATTTGTGGTTTGCAATCGCCAGTTCTATTTCGGTGATTGCCCCGTGTTCGGCCTGCAACTCGCCGCCGAAGCGGACCACATCATCAAAATGCGCATCGTCCAGATTCAGCATATTGACCAATTGCAACGCGCGAGCCACGGTAGCCGAATTCGCCCTGGGGTCCAATGCGCTTAACTCCATCACGGTACACCGGATACGTTCCCGAAGCACACCGTCGGCGATAACTTTTGGCTCGGTGCTTATTGGTAGCAAAGCCTTGGGCGTGCCGAAAAGCACTTTCGGTGTATTCGGTTTTTCCGGCATCTTGCTTAGCCTTCGTAGGCCGAAATGATATCTGCCAAACCCGTTTTAGAGCCTGCGCCAATGGCAGTAAAAGACCAAGCGCCATCCGGTTTTCTCATCAAGGACCCGACTTGCAGCGCACTGTAACCGGCAAACTCTCCGGTCGGATTATAGCGGCATAGCTCGTTGCCATCGGCATCGCAGACTTCGACAAAAAGACCTTTGATCTTGCTGAAATCCAGACCGCGTTCCTTCGCCTTGTGAATGGTAAGCCAGACCGCAATTTCGGCACCTTTTACAGGAAGCCGTGAAAGCTGGATTTTCATTTCTTCGCTTAGCTCTTCCTCGTGTCCACCGCCACCGTGGTGACCAGACTCGCCTTCCATCGCACCACCACGGCGGTTGTCTGACGAATGCCACATTGATTCATCTGCCGTTTGAAAACCCACCACATCACCGTCCTCATCCTTGGCGGGAACAAGCGTCTTGTTGGCATAGGTAAGAAAGTGCGAGCCCTGGCCATACATCACCGGCGCCGACGCATCACCACCACGGTGAATCAGCAGCACTGCGTGGGAATCAACATCATGGGCTGCGGTTCCACCCTTGGCAGCATCCCAAAAAGTTCCGATATGCAGTGTATGAAGTCGCTTGTCGACTTCAAAAATATCGCCTTTCTCAAGAACGAATACACCTGCTTCCTTGTTGCTAGTCATGATTTTCCTTAAATGGCTGAGCTATTTTGCGAAGTCAGTGTGCTGACTTCCTGCTGTACTTGCTGGAGCAAAGCACGCGCACTGGCAATCTTGGCGATATTTTTTTGACGTTCGGCATCGACCTTGACGGAAATATTACTTAGCGACTGGGCAACGACCAGCAAGAGTTGGGCATTTTCCAATTGGGCATCGGCTGCTGAACGAGTGGCGTCAACAGCGACCGTATCGAGTTGAGTCAGAGAATACCGCTGCAGCTCGGATCTCAGTTCACGGCGCGCCTCGTTAAGCTGCTGTAGTGATCGAATCTGGAAGGTCGCGTTCAGACGAAGCAGAGCCGATTTGATATCGTTAAATTCAACTTGCGAAGAACTGATCGTATCGGCCAACGTCATCAATCCTGCCGTCTGGGCAATACCGATGGATTCCAGATCCACAGGAGCTTTCGCGTAGGCATTCTCAAGCGTCAAGAGCCGGTTTTCGAAAAGATCCACCTTGGTACGAAAATCCTTGGCATCACGAACCTGGATAGCATCCTGGGAGACTTGTGCACTGGCATCCAAGGCAATTCGTTCAGCGTCGGCGCGAGCCAGAATTTCCCTGCCCGCTTCGACATACACGCCGAGTTGCTGGATGCTGTCGCGATAACCGACGGCCTGCTGTCCCAGCCGATTGATCTCATTGATGAGCTTGTTACTTTCCAGTGCTACCTGATTTTCCATTGGCCGAATCAGATCAAGCAATGAAGTCGTTTTGGATTTGAGCATGCCGCGTACTTCATCAGCGGCGGCTTCCAATCGTTTTGCCTGACTACCCAAGCCAAAAATAGCCAATAGACGAGAAAACCAGCTCCCTTTAAGCTTGGCGCGAATGTTCGCTTCAAGCGTCGGCAAATCCATATCCCGGACGCTGGTGCTGATCTTTCGGAACAGCTCGAATAAAACCGGGGAATCCGCCTTGGTAACTTGCTCCAGCATGCTGTTTAGATGCGTACTAAATGCATTCACCGGCGCTTGGCCAAAGGTGACGATTTGCGTTGACTGGATGGTTCCAAGATTGAATTCTCTCGATACTTCAGGAACTTTTGTTGCCAATTCGGCGGGTAATCTGACAACCACGGCTGACACCGGCATACGCATCGGCGTTGCAAATTCTACCGGACGGGGTGGTGGCACGGGTTCCATCAGTTCTTCGTTTTCCATTTCAAACCTGCTTTCGCGTGTGACAGAGTCTGTGCAGTATGCCCGCATGGGGTTTTCCTGCCAATTGCCGAGCAATGTCGCGGACCTCATCGCCAGTTTTACTGTCTTGAAGGCCGCTAATGCCTCTGCATTCTCCATATCCGTACATTACGGGATGCGAATTCCTAGCCCGCACACTTCTCGCAGATGCCGTGCACTTCAAGAATTTGTGCGCGAGTGGTGAAGCCAATCGATTTCGCCTGTTTTTCCAGCAAGGTAGAAACACCATCGTCTTCCATTTCGACTGTGTTCTGGCATTTATCGCAAATCAGGAAAGGTACCGAATGCTGAACCTGTGGATGATGGCAACTGACAAAAGCATTGATCGAGGCAAGCCGGTGAATAAAGCCTTGCTCGAGTAAAAAATCCAATGCGCGATACACCGTCGGCGGCGCCGCATTGCCCTTTTCGGTTTTCATTTTATCGAGTAAATCATAAGCCTTGATCGGTTTGGTTTCTGCGGCAATCAAACCCAGCGCTTGCGCACGTAATGGCGTCAAACGCAGACCGCGTTCTTCGCAGGCTTGTTCGACCGCTTTTACGAAACCGCCGGCATCGTGCACATGGTGCACAGGGTCAGTACAATGTGGTTCGTGTGAATGTGCGTGTTTACTCATGGGTTTAGCTTAGCCTTCAGAACAATATCAAGCTAGTCTGGCCAGCATTTCCAAAGCGGCATCAATGCGTTTGAGCGCTTCATCACGTCCGGCAAGATAAACAGTGTGGTCGATCGAGGGCGATTGTTGCGTACCGGTAATCGCTACGCGCAAGGCAGGGCCGATTTTGCCCAGGCCCACGCCCAGTTTTTCACCCGTCGTCTGCATCGCCGCATGAATCGCAGCCGCGCTCCATTCAGACAGATTCGCCAGCTCTGCACGAACCGTTTGCAGCGGGAGCAAGGCGGCAGGCACAAACTGCTTTGCTACTGCGGCTTCATCGTAATGTGTGAGCGGTTGATACCAGACAGCAGCGCGCTCTGCCATTTCTTTTAAGGTATTAACACGGTCGCGCAAAGCAACGACGACATCAGGAAGCGCCGGCCCTTTCGACAAATCGTAACCCGCTTTTTCCATATGCCATTGCAAATGTTTTGCTACGTCTTCCGGTGCATCGGTTTTCAGATAATGCGAATTGATCCAGTTCAGTTTGGTCGGATCAAGACGCGATGCTTTCGAATTCACGTCTTCAATCTTGAACAACTCGATCATTTCCGGAATGCTGAAAATTTCCTGGTCGCCATGCGACCAACCCAAACGCACCAAATAATTCAGCAAGGCATGCGGCAGATAACCGTCGTCATGGTATTGCATGACATTAGCTGCGCCATGACGCTTGGAAAGCTTCGCGCCTTCCGGATCAAGAATCATCGGCATATGCGAAAAATAAGGGACATCCACACCAAGCGCCTTGTAGATATTAATCTGGCGCGGCGTATTGTTGACGTGATCATCGCCGCGTATCACGTCGGTGATTTTCATGTCGAGATCATCAACGACCACGGCAAAGTTGTAGGTCGGGTACCCATCAGAACGAAAAATAACCAGGTCGTCTAATTCATCATTGCTGAATTCAATGCGTCCTTTTATCTTGTCTTCCCAAACCACGCTGCCGCCAATCGGATTCTTGAAACGAATCACTCTATTCGGGTCATCTTCGTGTGGAGCATTTAAATCACGATAATGGCCGTTGTAGCGCGGCTTTTCGTTTTTCGCCATCGCCGCTTCGCGCATGGCTTCCAATTCATCTTTGGTTTCGTAAGCGTAGTAAGCATGACCCGCAGCGACTAATTGCTTGGCAACTTCTTCGTAGCGCGCAAGCCGTTGTGTCTGGTAAATCGGACCCTCGTCATAACCAAGACCCAGCCAGTTCATTGCATCGAGGATGCCTTGCACGGCGGCATCGGTAGAACGTTCACGGTCGGTATCTTCGACCCTTAATATGAACGCACCACCCTGATGCCGGGCTTCAAGCCAGCAATAAAGCGCGGTACGGGCTCCGCCAATATGCAAAAAACCGGTGGGACTGGGGGCAAAGCGGGTACGACAGCTCATAAAAGTGATCTCGATGTTCAATCTCTGCATTTTAGCAGTCCGTAGCAATTTTAAAGCTGTTTTTCTAGTCGAAAAGGCCCAAGCCGACTATCATGCATAGGCCCCCCAGGAGTTAAAAATGTTTGCCCGTATCTGCTTTTTTTGTCTTGCCTTGCTTGCCGCACCCGGTTTCTCGCAAGATCTTGCTTTACCCCGCAGCAATAACTCGAAAAACCCCAAAGTTACCATCGATACCAATCACGGAAAGATCGTGCTGGAATTGTTTGCCGACAAGGCACCGGCTACGGTCAATAATTTTCTTGCCTACGTACAATCTGGCTATTACAACAACACGATTATCCACCGGGTAGCGAAAGATTTCATTATTCAGGGCGGCGCCTATAACGCGAACCTTGCTAAAAAAAATCAACGCAATCCCATCGCACGCGAAACCACGAAAGACCTGAAAAATCTTCGCGGCACCATTGCTGCTGCACGTAAATTATCCGACCCCAATTCTGCTACTTCGGAATTTTTTATTAATCTGGTCGATAATCCGCAGCTGGATTTTCAATCCGATAACAGCCCGCTAAACCAAGGCTTTGTCGCGTTCGGGCAAATTATCAAAGGTATTGATGTCATCGATAAAATTCGCAAAGTTCAAACCACCAACAAGCCGGGCTTCCCCGGTTTGCCGACAACTCCCGTGGTGGTCCGCTCTATATCGCGGGTTACAGAATAAACATGGCCACTTTTTTTATCTCGGATTTACATCTGGATGATAGTCGGCCGGAAATTACGGCCCTGTTTCTTGATTTCCTGGCAAAAGACGCCGTAAAAGCTGAAGCGCTTTATATCCTTGGTGATCTATTCGAGGCCTGGGTCGGCGATGATGATGACGCCCTACTGGGAACCAGCGTAGCGAAAGCCTTACATGCACTAAGCATCCAGGACGTGCCGGTTTTTTTCATGCGCGGCAATCGCGATTTTCTGGTAGGTGCCGATTTTGCCAATCAAGCAGGTTTGCAAATACTGCCCGATCCCTGCGTACTGGAGCTCTACGGCAAACCGACTCTGCTAATGCACGGTGATTTACTGTGTACCGACGATACCGCTTATCAAGCATTCCGCTCGCAGGTACGCAATGATGAATGGCAGAAACAATTTTTATCGCAACCGCTCGCTGCTCGTCTTGCCTTTGCAGACCGCGCCAGGTTAGCCAGCAAGCAACACCAAAGCGGCCTAATGAATGACCAGCAGGAAAGCATCATGGATGTCACGCAAGCCAGCGTGGAATTCACGATGAAGCGCTATGGCGTCAACCGATTGATTCACGGCCACACGCATCGACCTGCCATTCATCAGTTTCATAATGATGAGGCATCCTCGCAACGCGTTGTATTGGGCGATTGGTACAGCCAGGGTTCAGTGCTGCGAGTCGATGCTGACGGTGATTTTCTAAGCACCCTATAAAACAATGCATCTAGCTCTGGGGAGAGAGGCATGCGTATTTTTTTGACTGCACTTTTATTGCTATCCAATCTTGCAGTTGCGCGTGATGACGAGATATTGTCACTCTCTCCGTTGGACAAGGCACGCACCCAACTGCACGAAGCACTCGAAGACAGCAATCCCGATACCCGAAAACAAGCCGTGCAAGCGCTCGGGCTAATTGGTCCGCGCCAACCATACTTGGGCGAGTTGATCGATATGTCTGAGGACAAGGATGTCGAAGTCCGCATAGCCGCAATAACCAGCATGGTAGATATCAAAGGGCCTGAAATCATACAGCCCCTGCGAAAAGCTCTCGATGATGATGTACCGGAAGTCAGTTTTTCGGCTGCAAAAGCGCTTTGGATGCTGAATGATCCCGCCGGACGCGAGGCATTACTATTGGTACTTGATGGAGAATCAAAAACCTCTTCCAGTTATCTCAGCGACAAATCACGCAAAACATTTCGCTTGTTTCGAACCCCGACCAAACTGATGATTTTCATTCTTCGAAAAAGCGTCGGCTCCGTTGGCGTACCCGGCCTTGGCCGAGGGGTGTCTTCGCTGGAAGGAATGTTGGCGGACGGTGAGTTATCTGGTCGCGCCGGTACTGCTTTATTACTAAGCAATGATAATGACCCTCGTGTTATCGCCGCACTGCGCGAAGGCCTTACTGACAAGGCATGGTCAGTACGCGCTGCGTCTGCGCATGCGATTGCCATTCAAAACAATATCGCGCTACAGCCTGATTTAATCCCTTTGCTAGACGACAAAAAAGAAGCCGTGCGTGTACGTGCATCGGCTGCCTATATCAGGCTTGAATTGATCAGGTCGGAAAAAATAAAGACGCCGAAAACGAAAAAAGCCAAGAGAAATACAGGCAGCATCCTAGGTCGCGATTGATTGAATTCACCC
>JBDTTC010000288.1:0-3675 GCA_039930825.1 Arenimonas sp. | reverse complement strand
CCAAGCCTGATGCCCGGATTTAAGGCAGTCACGAAAAATTCCGGCGGTCCACGGAAATTCATAGGCGCGCTGCTCGATAGCATCCACTACTTCAATATCGGCCTGTTGCATCGGCCGCATTTGCGAAGCATCGGAAACCTGGGCATTCATATCAGGATTTTAATATCCGGCGAAGTTGCGGCCAGAGTGCCCGCTTGGCTTGCGGGCTTCCTCGCAGTGCTTCAACATCTATGCCCAATTCCACAATATCGCGACCTTTCACGGCCTTCATTAATGCGATGAACAATTTTGAATCGGTCGAAGTGCTTGGCAAGGTAGCGGCGGCGGATTGCATCAGCACTAGCGCAATTGGTAAAGGGCTTCCAGGCCGCATATATAATGTATAGCCCATTGCACTCAACATCGATTGCTGTTGCGCCGACCACATATCAACTAACCGGTTTGCGAACTATTTTCGAATACAGCCACATCAGTGGTCCGGAGCTGGCGTAACTTAGGGCAATCAATAAAAGTACGCGCGGCGGATCAATAAACAAAGCAACCAGTATTCCCACAATTAGTAACAGAACCCAAAACGGGACCCGGTCGTTTTTTGTTTCGTCCTTGTCTTTGGGGCCGCCTTTAAAACTGGTGTATTTAAATCGGCTGACCATTAACAGACCGCAGCCCACCGTTACAGCAAGGGCGAAGTAGCGCAGGGTTTCGCCCGTGTAATCGAACGCTGTCATGGACCAGACAAAAGCCATCATCATGCCGGCCGACGATGGGCTGTTGAGTCCGATAAACCAACGTTTATCAACAACACCAACCTGAGTATTGAAACGCGCAAGTCTCAATGCGGCACAGGCCATATAAAGGAATGAGGCTGCCCAACCGATTTTACCCAGCATGGCACCATCGTTCTTCATGCTTTCGAGGGCCCAGTGATACATGACCAGTGCCGGCGCTACGCCGAAACTCACCAGATCTGCCAGAGAATCATACTGAACGCCGAATTCGCTTGAAGTGCCGGTCAGCCGAGCGACACGCCCATCAACGCCGTCAAACAGGGCGGCAATGAACACAGCCACGCATGCATGTTCGAATTTTCCGTTGGCGGCAGCCAAAATCGCGTAAAAACCGGCAAACATGCCGCAGGTCGTCAGCAAATTAGGCAATAAATAGATATGTTTGTTTCTCGGCGTGACAGGATTTTCCATTCCTACAGTTTAACGGCTCGGCACACTATTGCCAGCACAAAGTGAAAGGAATACATTGGTTTAGCTCCGAATTTGCTTGAACGAGGTCACTTATGCGCGCTTTAGTCCTAATTTTAATGTTCAGTTTCCCTCTGCTCTGCAATGCAGGCGAGGTTTATAAATGGCGTGACAAGGATGGCAACATCCACTACTCCGATGTCGAGCCACCCAAGCAGCCTACTGAACGTAAAGTCGTCAAGGCTAAAGACGGCAAACCATTAACGCCGGAGCAACTGGCGGCCAAGGACAAGGCCGACAAAACAAAAATTCGCCAAGCCGAATGCGACAAGGCGAAGGCCAATGTCGCCACCATTAGCGGCACCGGTAAAATTTTGATGGATCTGAATCATGACGGTAAGCCCCAAGAAATAACGCCGGAACAACGCGCTTCGCAAACTGAAGTCATGAAGGCCGCTGTTGTCATCAACTGCACCCAGTAATGCCCAGAGGATTCGCCTGGATACTGGCGCTTGGCGTTCTCGCTGCCACCTGGTGGTTTGCCGGTCATCCCGGCTGGCAAACCCGGGAACAGAAATATCAACAAAGCCAAGCCGCTAAACTAGCGGCCGAGCCGATCTTGTATCGATGGCGAGATGACCACGGCGTTACGCAAATTACCCAGACCCCGCCTAAAGGCCGAAAATATACGATCGTAAAGATACGCAACGATCAAAACGTGTTTGAAACGACAGAACCAAGGCCTGAGCCGTCCCAATAAGTAGCTTAGCCCTTACAATAGGTGTCTTGTCCAAAAGATACTTAGCACCCCATGCAGCTTTCCAAATTCCACCTCAGCACGACCAAAGACACTCCCAACGACGCCGAAATCATCAGCCATCAATTAATGCTGCGTACCGGCATGATTCGTCGCCATGCGGCCGGCATTTATACTTGGGCTCCACTCGGCCTGAAAGTGCTGCGTAAAGTGGAAACCATTGTGCGGGAAGAAATGAACCGCGCCGGTGCTATCGAAGTATTGATGCCTTCCATTCAACCGAAAGAATTATGGGAAGAAACCGGACGCTGGGCAAAATTCGGCGGCCAGCTTTTAAAAATCAAAGATCGCAAAGAAGCCGAGTACGCATACGGCCCGACGCATGAAGAAGTGATTACTGACTTCGCACGTAACGAGCTGCGCTCTTATAAACAATTGCCAATCAATTTCTACCAGATCCAGACCAAATTCCGCGATGAAATTCGTCCGCGTTTTGGTGTGATGCGCGCGCGCGAATTTCTGATGAAAGATGCCTACTCTTTCCATCTCACTGCAGAAAGCATGGCCGTGGAATACCAAAATATGTATGACGCCTACACTCGGATTTTCACCCGTCTTGGTTTGAAATTCCGTGCAGTCAATGCCGACACTGGCGCTATTGGCGGGAGTGCATCGCACGAGTTCCACGTGCTCGCCGATTCCGGTGAAGATGCGATTGCGTTTTCGGATGGCTCCGATTACGCCGCCAATATTGAAAAAGCCGAATGCGTTGCACCGGCTGCATCGCCGGCCGCGGCTTCGGAGGCATTGCGGAAAATCGATACGCCTTATCAAAAAACCTGCGAAGAAGTCGCGGCATTGATGGGCATTGAACTGGGTCGTACTGCAAAATCCATTGCACTAATCGGCGAGCAAGGTTTTGTACTTGCGCTGGTACGTGGCGACCACATGGTCAATGAAATCAAGCTGGCGAAATTGGCCGGCATGGCCGATTATCGCCTGGCAACGGAAGCGGAAATTTCAGAGTACCTCGGCAGCGAGCCTGGCTTCCTCGGGCCGGTCAATGCAAAGAAAAAAATCTTCGTGATTGCGGATCTTTCCGTCACCGCCATGCATGATTTTGTGGTTGGAGCGAATGAAAAGGGCTTCCATCTTGCCGGCGTGAATTGGGGCCGTGATTTACCGGAAGCGGACCTGGTTGCCGACATCCGCAATATCGTGGATGGCGATGTATCACCCGACGGCAACGGCAATATCAGCATCGCGCGCGGTATTGAAGTAGGCCATGTATTCCAGCTCGGTCAAAAATATGCCGAAGCCATGAACGCCACCGTGCTCGATGACCAAGGCAAAGCGCAGGTGATGTTCATGGGTTGCTATGGCGTTGGCGTTTCGCGCATTGTCGCTGCCGCGATTGAACAAAATTTTGACGATAACGGCATTATCTGGCCGCTTGCAATGGCACCCTGGAAAGTCGCAGTCTGCGTGATCAATCCGAAAAATGATGCGGCTGTAAATGATGCGGCAAAAGCGCTTTACGATGAACTTAACAATGCCGGTATCGACACCTGTCTGGATGATCGCGGTCTGCGTCCTGGCGCAATGTTTGCCGATATCGAACTGATCGGCATTCCACATCGCGTGGTGGTTTCAGCTCGTGGCTTGGAAGCCGGCAGTTTCGAATATCGCGGTCGCCGCGACAGCGAATCGGTAAATCTGGAT
>JBDTTC010000287.1:0-4769 GCA_039930825.1 Arenimonas sp. | reverse complement strand
GTCAAATAGCAAGCTGGTACGCGCTCATCGATCCTGCGCTGGAACAAAGCCAGCACACGATCTTTTTCTTCATGGACGAGCCTAGCCTGGCCATAGGCCGGGCTTAAGTCGTGCGGCAAATGCAAAGCATGCAGTACCAATTGGGTAGCTTCATCAAGCGCATTGTCGTAGCTATGACCGAAACTCAAGCCGGCGGCGTTAAAACGGCTGGCACCGTAACGGATGAAGTCGATAATCGTGAAAAGTTCTTGGCTCATGGCAGGCTCGCTTTGTGAACTCAAATTATAGCGGCAATAGCGCCCCGCTGGCTTATAATGGCGGCATGAAAATAAAGTCACAGCGCGGCATTTACAATAAATCCATCCTCTACATCATTCTGGCGGCATTCACGGCGGGCTTCGGCTTGTGGGCTGCGCAGAACTTGTTCAATAAGCAGCAGGTCAAGCCAGCACCGGCATTGCAAACAGTTCGCATGTTTTCACAGGCCCGCGAGATTCCTGACTTTGCCTTGCAAACGGCAAGTGGCGAAACCGTGAACAAGGCCTATCTCGGCAAACATTGGACAATGGTCTTTCTGGGCTTCACCCATTGCCCGGATGTTTGTCCGACAACGCTTGGCGAATTATCCAAGGCACAAAAAACTTGGGAGGACTTGCCTGAAAGCACGCGACCACGTTTATTGTTTGTCTCGGTGGACCCTGCCCGCGACACACCAAAAGCCATTGCCGAGTACGCCGCATTTTTTCATAAAGACACCTTGACCGCGACGGCGCAGGAACCGGCGCTGGCAGATTTCGCACAATCGATCGCACTGGTTTACGCGAAAGTGCCAATGGATAACGGCGATTACACGATGGACCATTCTGCGACCATCGTTGTACTTAACCCGCTAGGCAATGAAGTAGGCATTATTCGCCCGCCTTTTGTGCCGGAAAAAATTGCAGCCGACTTTATTGCGCTGTCAAAAGACAGTCAGGAAAACCCATGAGTCTTGCCGTCTTTCTGCAGTATGTGATGCCGCACCGCTTTTTTTCTCGACTTGCTTATTTCGTTGCACGAATCGAATGGCCCCCGTTCAAGAATTGGCTAATCGCACTGGTGGTAAGAAAATTCAATGTCAATATGAGTGAAGCCGAAGTCGGCGATCCGCTGAGCTACAAGAGTTTCAACAAGTCAGGTCGGACGTATCATTGATGGCGATATTTTCCAGGCCAAGGGCCATAGCTTTACCGCTGCCGAATTATTGGGCGATGAAGAAGCGGCAAAACCCTTCGCCGACGGCTGGTTCGCCAATATCTATTTATCGCCACGTGATTACCATCGCGTACATATGCCGTGGACCGGCACACTGACTGAAACGCTACATGTGCCAGGTCGTTTGTTTACGGTTGCGCCTTGGGGCGTACAGGCCATTCCTCGGCTGTTTGCCCGCAATGAAAGGCTGGTCTGCCATTTCGATACCGACCACGGACCGATGTGTCTGGTCATGGTTGGCGCATTGCTGGTCTCCGGCGTAGAAACCGTTTGGAGTGGTGTGGAAATTCCGAAGTACGCTTCACGCATTCAACGCAAGGATTATCGCGGCAAGAATATCCAGATCGAACGTTTTGCCGAGATGGCTCGCTTCAATTACGGTTCCACCGTAATTTGCCTGTGGTCGAAAGACGCCGTGCAGCTGGATGAATTTGCAACCGAAACACCGACCGTGCTGGGACAAGTCTTGGGCAAGGTTCTGTGAACTTTACTGTTTCAAACGCCTTGATGCTTCACTTCCGAATTTTCGATATTGCGTCGAGCCAAACAAAAATAGTCGCGTGACCAATTTACATCGCCGTGCCTTTTGGCAAGTCCATTTATGCGTTTTGCTCTGGGGCTTCACTGCCATCCTCGGCAAGCTCATCACCCTGCCCGCGCAGGCGCTAGTAGTCTGGCGCATGGCCTTGGTTTGCATTTTTCTGGCAATGATTCCGAAAGTATGGCGAGGCATTGCCATACTTAAACCAAGACTCGTTTTAACCTACGCCGGCATAGGCGTGATTGTCGCACTGCATTGGCTTACTTTTTACGGTGCCATAAAATTATCGAACGCTTCAGTTGCCGTCAGTTGTCTCGGGCTTGGTTCGATATTCGCGGCATTGATCGAACCACTACTGACTGAAAAAACCTGGGACAAAACCGAATTGATGCTCGGCGTGTTGGCCGTACCCGGTGTGGCAATGCTGGTCGGCGGGGTACCACTTTCGATGCATACCGGCATTATTGTCGGCGTGATCTCGGCGTTTCTGACTTCCTTGTTCGCTGTTTTGAACAAGCGTTATGTTCATGATGCCGAACCCGAATCGGTTACTTTCATCGAAATGTTTTCCGGCGGATTATTTTTGGCAATAGCCAGCTTGTTTTATTTTGGTGCCGACTCCACCCTGGTGATGCCGGACACTCGCAATGCGATTTTATTATTGATACTTGCCCTAGCCTGCACATTATTCCCGTTCATTCTTTCCTTGCGTGCCCTGCGCCATATCACTGCATTCGAAACCCAGCTCGCACTGAATCTGGAACCGGTTTATGCCATCGTCATTGCCGCCTTGTGGCTAAAAGAATATGAAGAACTTACGCCACAATTTTATCTGGGCGTGAGCATTATTTTACTGGCAGTTTTCATCAAACCTGCCGTGTTGGCGGTTAAACGCAAAACCAACAAACCCTGACTTAAGGACTGCTTCGCTACCGGGCATGCACAAGCCTGGCGAATACATATTCAAATTTTATCGACATCTAAAAATCATAAAAATAGATATTGCCGGCAGCGGACGCTGTTTCCATTATTCCATTTTCTTAATCATGTCTCGCGTAAATTGGTATTTCGAAAGCAAAATTTCTTCAAGCCGCATAATCACTTGTCTGCATTCATCAGGCGTCAGCAATTCATTCTTCGCGGTCCAGTCTTGGCGCATTGCATAATCCGGGAATTTCGGAGCTTCGCCCCATTTAGCATCGGAATTAAGCGCACGTGGACTGCGACCAAGCAAGTGCAAATGCACACTGCGAAATTTTCTAGCTGTCTTGAATCCTTTCGGCTCGGCGTGTTCGTTCAAGGCCCAGTTGCCTGCTTCCCAGTAATTGATGCAGCCGCCTTCCAATTGCGGCAAGACTTCCAGCATGGCTGCTCCGGTTGCCGCGACCAGGAAAGACCATCGCATCAATTCATCGGCGCTCAGTTCGCTTCTTTCCCATACATCTCTCGGTGGATTGACGATAAGGTTTCCACCGTCCACACGATCAATCAAGGCAGCGCCAACCTCTGGAAGGACAATACAGCCGCCATCGCAGCGTAATAGCTCAAGACCCATTGCGACACTCCAGTCTTCAATATGCGGCAATGCTACAACATGGCTGAACCAGATGGCCGCACTATCGTTTTTTCTCCGTTAACTTGGTGACATCCCCCAACGCACGGAGTCAAAGATGGCCGGTTTGAATTTGAAAGCACAAGGCACCCATATCACTTCGGATGACCGCCTGATCTTCGCGGTCGAAGTTCGTAACGATGCCGGCGAGCCGGTACTGGGCTTGAAAAAATCCAATTTCAAGGTTTGGCAATTCGGACATCTGTTCGGCGAATTGACCGTGGATATCGTTGTGCCATTGGAAGACATCGACGCGCTGAAAGGCTATTACCATATCGTCCGAAAAAACTGGTCGCCTGCTGTGAACGGCACATTTGCGTTTCGTGTATCGGCCGGCAAAGGACGCTCGACCGGTCAAGTCATGACCTGGGTCGTGAAAGTCGATGGCGGACCAAAATAATCATTAATTCTCGCAGGTGCGTTCAAGCGGCCCGCGAGTTGAATTAGCGACATGAAATATCGGTCTGCTCAAGATTGATATGCACCTGTTCGCTCTTTCGGGAAACCCAGGCATCGCCACGCCACATCACTTCGCCAATGCACTTGCTCGCCTTGACGCCAAAACTCGTCTTTCGTTTGACGGGGATTTCGGCAACCCCGCTGCTGTCGGTTCGTGTCTCAAAAATAATATCTGCCGGATTGTCGGCAGCACCCGCCACTTCCGATTTCCGCCAAACTACCAACCGCACCACGACTGCTTCAACCGGAATATCATCTTGATAAACATTCACCGTGTATTGTCTGGTCTTTTTGGTTTCCGCATTTTTTGTACAAGCCGTCAGGCTGGCAATCGCCATGCCGGCAAGAAAGAAAAACGCAAGCTTCATAAGTAATTACACCTTTGCTTAATTTTTAAAGATTCTTCCAGATCGAACGCGTACGATTTGTAACTACCACTCATGGTTTTTTCAATTCATTTACGGTGCTCGACACCGACTTAATCAACAACTCTGCCAGCATTTCCACGGAGCACGTCGCTTGGCCCAATAGCCATGCAGTGATCGGTGCCAGCATCATTTCGCTTAATTGAATACCGATCATCGGCAACGGCAAACGCTTATTGCCAAATTGCATCGCAAGTTTCCTTTGAATCATGCCGGATAATGCCGCAGAGACTTTTTTACGGATGGCACCAGCGAAAATTCCTCTGGCCATTGCCCGGTTATGCCAGAAATGTTCAAGAATATCGATCAGCGCTGCTTTCGTCGTGGTGCCGTCAATCAGATTGACCAACCGGGAAAACGGCCCTTCCAGACTACTGGCAAGCAACTCGTCCTTGTTCTTGAAGTGTTCGTAAAATGTCGAACGTGCAATACCGGCCTGCTCAACGATATCGTCGATTTTTATTTCGTAATAACGCCG
>JBDTTC010000286.1:0-5393 GCA_039930825.1 Arenimonas sp. | reverse complement strand
GGGTGAGATTACCGAAAATACCTTATTACACGACAAAGAAAATTTGTTGCCGATATTGCTGAAATTTTCCGAAAGCGGCCTTGCCTTGGCTCTCGATGATTTCGGCACCGGCTATGCATCGGTCACGCATCTGGCGCAATTACCGTTGCAGATGGTCAAACTGGATCGCAGTTATGTTTCCAGCGCCTGCGATGATGAGCGCATGGCTAATATCGTGCAGCACCTGATTGCGCTGGCTCAGTCGCTTAACCTGCGTGTGATTGCCGAAGGAGTAGAAACCCAAGCCCAGTATGATTTGCTGCGCCGGTTGGGCTGTGACGAGGTTCAGGGCTATTTTTTCAGCCGACCATTGGCATTGGCGGATTTCGAAACGCAATATCTTTCCGGTGCTTCGCTCAGCAAAGTCTAGCGCTTGGGCTGGAACCTTAAATCGGGCAGAATAGCCACTCCAAAAGAGTGAATTGCCTGATGATTTATCTGCACAATCTTGATCCGATCGCGTTGCACCTGCCGTTTTGGCCACATGGTATTCATTGGTACGGCATCATGTATTTGACGGGGTTTGCAATCGCATATTTTCTCGGAATGCGTCGTGTGCGTGCTGGGCGATTGCCCGGAGTCAATGAAGAAGGATTGAGTGACCTTCTTTTTTACGCCATGGTAGGCGTCGTGCTTGGTGGTCGTGTCGGCTACATCCTGTTTTATAACTTCCCCAGCTTTCTTGCTGATCCCGTAATGCTTTTCCGGATTAATGAAGGCGGAATGAGTTTTCACGGCGGCTTGATTGGAGTAATGGCTGCTGTTACATGGTGGTCTTGGAAACACAAGCTGCATATTTTCGATACCATCGATTTCGTTGCACCCTTGGTGCCGCCTGGCCTGGGCTTGGGGCGCTTGGGTAATTTCATCAACGGTGAATTGTGGGGAAAATTTACCCACGCCGATTGGGGTGTGATCTTTCCGCAAAGTCTAACCGGCGCCTTTGCCAATATGACGACCGCAGAACTGCAAAAAGAATATGCCAGTGGTGTACTGAACGTCTTTGCCCGGCATCCAACCCAGCTTTATCAGATGTTTCTCGAAGGCGTTTTGCTCTTGGGTTTTCTGTTCTGGGTTACTGTTAAGCCGCGTGCACGTTATCTTGCATCGGGTTGGTTTGCATTGCTGTATGGCATCTTTCGTTTTTTGGTCGAGTTCGTTCGAGAACCCGATGAGCAGCTCGGCTATCTCGCCGGCGGCTGGCTCACGATGGGACAGATATTAAGCGTTCCATTAATAGTACTTGGGCTGGTATTCCTGTTTATGGCAAGGACATCACCGACCTTGCAGCCTGCGCCAATGAAGGAAGCCGAGGCAGCAGAATAATGCAGGCCTATCTTGATGTCCTAACGCACGTGATGCAAAACGGTACGGAAAAATCCGATCGTACCGGGACTGGTACGCGTTCTGTATTCGGCGCCCAAATGCGTTTTGATTTGAATGCCGGATTTCCGTTGGTCACCACGAAAAAACTGCATCTGCGTTCGATCATTCACGAATTGCTCTGGTTCTTGAAAGGCGAGACCAATATTGCTTATCTGAAAGAAAATAAGGTGAGCATCTGGGACGAGTGGGCCGATGCCAATGGCGAGCTGGGCCCTGTGTACGGTAAACAGTGGCGCTCATGGCAATGTCCGGACGGTAGCACGGTGGATCAAATTCAGTGGCTGGTAGATGAAATAAAATGTAATCCCGATTCTCGCCGTCTAATTGTAAATGCCTGGAATGTTGCAGACCTGCCGAAAATGGCATTGATGCCCTGTCATGCCATTTTCCAATTTTACGTGGCGAACGGAAAACTGAGTTGCCAGTTGTATCAACGTTCGGCCGATCTATTCCTTGGAGTGCCGTTCAATATAGCTAGTTATGCCCTGTTGACGCATATGATCGCGCAGGTTTGTGGACTGGGTGTCGGTGATTTTGTTCATACACTCGGCGATGCCCATATTTATTCGAATCATTTCGAGCAGGTCAATGAACAGCTTTCACGCACACCGCGTGCTTTGCCGAGCTTGCATTTAAATGCCGACGTGAAGGATTTATTTGCGTTTACTTTCGATGATATTCGAATCGATCATTACGATCCGCTGCCTGCCATCAAAGCGCCGGTTGCAGTCTGATTTATGCAGAAAGTTTCGCTCGTCGCAGCGCTTGATACCGAATTTGCCATTGGGCGCGGCAATACGTTGCCATGGCATCTGCCTGCAGATTTGCAGCGGTTCAAGGCACTGACTTTAAATAAACCCATTGTGATGGGCCGTAAAACTGCCGAGTCGCTGGGACGTGCGCTGCCGAAACGCAGGAACATCGTTTTGTCGCGTTCCGGTTCGGTGCCATTTGCCGGGATGGACGCGGCCAGTTCATTCGATGAAGTGTTGGACTTGTGTCGTGATGAAGCGGAGATTTGCATCATCGGCGGCGGTGAAATTTATCGGCTGACTTTGGCATTGGCGACGCATCTTTATCTAACGCATGTCGATACGATTGTTGAGAAAGCCGATGCGTTTTTTCCGAATTTTGATTTGAAGAAATGGCAGGTCATGCCAGGCGAAAGACATGCGGCTGATGAAAAACATGCATTTGCATTCGAGTTTGTCGATTACGAAATAAAATAAATAGTAGTGTGATGTCAGGCGCGAGCGGCCTGAACATCCTGCACTCGGCCAGTGACTTGATGCAGTCTTAGTTCGGGCCCGAGCTCGAGGGCTGTCAAGCGGCCGCCCCAGACGGCACCGGTATCGATACCGTAAACGCCAAGACCCATGAATAATCCCAGTGTTGACCAGTGCCCGAAAATCAATGGCAGTTCGCGTGCTGCATGGCCCGGCACTTCGAACCATGGGTAGCTGCCGGGTTTCTGTGTGCCAGGCCGCCCTTTATCTTCAAACACGATTCGGCCCGATGGTGTGCAATAACGCAAGCGGGTGAAAATATTGATGATGGCGCGGTCGCGATCGGGGCCAGTCAATTTCGGTGACCAGACCGGTTTGTCGCCATACATATTCTTGAAAATCTTGCGGTAGCCATCACTGTGCAGGCGAGATTCGACTTCGTGTGCTCTGGCTTCAGCGATTTTCAATGTCCATTTCGGTGCGATGCCGGCATGTACCATCGCAAACCCCAAGGTCCGATCAACGTGCAGTAATTTTTGCATGCGTAACCAGTTGATCAGCACGTCCTTGTCATCGGCAAATAACACGCGTTGCAAATCCGCATTGACCTTGCGCTGATCTTCTTCTCGGCGTTGTGCAATCGACAGCAAGGACAAATCATGATTACCCAACACGATGGTGCTGTGGATTTTCAGCGAATGAATCAGACGCAGTGTTTCAAGTGATTGGCCGCCACGGTTTACCAAATCTCCGCAAAACCAGAGCCGGTCCTTGGCGGGGTCGAATTTGATGCGCTCAAGCAATCGCGCCAGAGCGTCGTAGCATCCTTGTACATCACCAATTGCATAGGTGGCCATTAATGCAGGGTCCTGGGTACGCAAAGCGTAAACGGCGCAATGTTGGCATCAAATTGCAAACCGTCATCGGCCTGCATGTGATAGCTGCCTCGCATGGTGCCAAGTGCCGTTTCAAGTACGGCCCCCGAGGTGTACTCGAAGGATTCACCCGGCCGCAAATGCGGCTGTTCGCCGACAACGCCTTCACCTGTGACCTCTTGTACCTTGCCCAGCTCGTCGGTAATCACCCAGTGACGGCTCATTAATTGCGCGGGGACTTCACCTTGGTTTTCGATGCGAATGGTGTAGGCAAAAACATAGCGTGCGCGCTCGGGTTCGGATTGCTCATCCAGAAAGCGTGTCTTTACGGTAATTGCGATTTGGTGTTTTGCAGCCATGGCTTAGTTTACGTGTTCGCAGCCGGTTTTGAAGCCAAAAAATTCGCTAATTTAATAAAATCTGCAACAGGCAACTGCTCCGCACGGGCATCGGGGCGCAGGCCTACCGCTTCGATGTCTTCGCTCGTGCATTGAGCCTGCATGGCATTGCGAATGGTTTTACGGCGTTGGCCGAAAGCGTCACGCACTAGGTTCTCGAATAAAACCGGATCCTTGATCAGGATTTTCTCGCTTGCCAAGGGCACTAGGCGTACGACAGCGGAATCGACTTTCGGTGGTGGACGAAACGCATGCGGCGGCACCATGAATAGCGGTATGACTTCGCAGCGCGCCTGCAACATCACGGTCAGACGACCATAAACCTTGCTGCCAGGTTCTGCCGCCATGCGGTCGATTACTTCTTTTTGCAGCATGAAATGCATGTCGCGCACGGCGGGTGCATGTTCGAGTACATGGAACAATATCGGTGTCGAAATGTTGTAAGGCAAGTTACCGACCAAGCGAATAGGAGGACGGTCTGCCGCGAGTTTGGTGAAATCAACTTTCAACACATCTTTATGGATGATAGTCAGCTCACCAATGCCTTCGGCCGATTCCATCAATGGCGTAATCAAATCCCGATCGAATTCGATAACGGTCAATGAACCGTGTTTTTTCAAGAGCGGGAATGTAATTGCGCCTTGGCCCGGTCCAATTTCAACCAGGAAATCATCCGGCGCCGGTTTTACCGCCAAGACGATTTTATCGATGATGTCCTGATCAACGAGGAAGTGCTGCCCGAGATTTTTTTTTGGTGGATCCTTGAACAATTTCATTTTTCAATCCGGGAATTAGCCAGCTGTGTGCATTGTGTCACGGCTGCCATCAGGCTGGACGCATCGGCAATACCTTTGCCGGCGATCTCGAGAGCGGTGCCGTGATCTACCGCAACGCGCGGGTAGGGCAGGCCCAGAGTAATATTGACCGCGTGTTCAAACCCCGCATGCTTCAATACCGGCAGGCCTTGGTCGTGATACATCGCCAGCACGGCGTCGAATTGCTCCAATTTCTGCGGAAGGAAAGCGGTATCGGCAGGAAGAGGCCCGATCAAATTCATTCCCTGTTCGCGTAGCTGCTGCAAGCAGGGTTCGATAATTTCAATTTCTTCACGGCCCAGAATTCCGTTTTCACCGGCGTGGGGATTCAAGCCAAGGACTGCGATACGTGGGTTTGCGATAGCGAACTGCATTTGCAAACTAAGTTGCAGGATCGCCAAAGTTTTTTTCAGGCCTGCCATGGTTATGGCATCGGGAACGTCGCGTAAAGCAAGATGGGTGGTTGCCAGAGCTACCCGCATTTGCGGGTTAGCCAGCATCATCACGACATCGCAGTTAGCGTGCTCGGCAAGTAGTTCAGTGGTGCCAGTGTAGGCGATGCCGCCAGCGTTAATTGCTGCCTTGTTTACCGGGCCGGTCACCATGCCGTGGAATTCACCGTCCAGGCAACCTTGTGATGCACGCAATAAACTT
>JBDTTC010000285.1:0-2599 GCA_039930825.1 Arenimonas sp. | reverse complement strand
ATTGGCAAAACCCAATCCGGCCAGCGCAGCGCCCTCTTCATTCGAGGTCGCAGGATGTACCAATACACCGATATCGTTTGTCTTCGCCGTTTTCAGAATTTCCGCTGTTGCATTCAGAGCTTCGTCCCAGGTTGCAATACGCCATTCATCGCCATCACGCAGCATCGGTTGCGTGGCACGATCTGCGGAATACAAGCCTTCATGCGAGTAACGATCACGATCCGACAACCAGCATTCGTTCACTGCTTCATTATCGCGAGGTACGCCACGAACAACTTGATTGCGATGAACATGCAAGAACATGTTTGAACCAAGTGCATCGTGGTAACCCACGCTGTCGCGTGCCGTCAGTTCCCAGGCACGGGCTTTGTAGCGATAAACTTTATTGGTCAATGCACCGACCGGACAAACATCGATCACGTTGCCGGACAATTCGGTCATCAACGGCTTGCCGTCATAAGTCCCGATTTCCAGACGCTCACCGCGATTCATGCCACCCAATTCATAGGTACCGGCAATATCGGCAGTGAAACGAACGCAGCGCGTGCATTGAATGCAGCGCGTCATATCGGTCGCGACCAGCGGGCCCATATCTTCATCGCTGACAACACGCTTACGATCAACATAACGCGACACCGAACGGCCGTAGCCCATCGAAACATCTTGCAATTCGCACTCGCCGCCTTGATCGCAGATTGGGCAATCGAGCGGATGATTGATCAGCAAAAATTCCATCACGTTGCGTTGAGCATCCAGCGCACGTTTGGTTTGCGTATAAACCTTCATGCCTTCCATCACTGGGGTTGCACAGGCTGGCGCCGGTTTCGGCATTTTCTCGACATCGACCAGACACATGCGGCAGTTGGCAGCGATTGGCAATTTTTCGTGATAGCAGAAACGTGGAATCGCCATACCCGCTTTATCTGCAGCGTGAATGATCATCGAACCTTTCGGCGCGATCATTGGCACGCCATTGATTTCGATGTTTACCGAATCTGGGGGAGTGGCAGGATTGATGGGCTGAGCGCTCATGCAGCTTTCTCCACATTGCCGGCCTGCTCGTCATCCACAAGGAAACGCTTGTTGACGATGGCATACTCAAATTCATTCCAGTAATGACGCAGGAAACCCTGCACTGGCCAGGCAGCCGCTTCACCGAATGCACAAATGGTGTGCCCTTCGATTTGACCAGCAGCACCTTTCAGCATATGCAGATCGTCCATTGTTGCCTTGCCTTCGACGATGCGAGTCAGAATGCGATACATCCAGCCGGTACCTTCACGGCAGGGTGTGCATTGACCGCAACTTTCCTTGTAATAGAAACGTGCAATACGTTGGCAGGCACGCACCATGCAGGTGGTTTCGTCCATCACGATGACCGCACCTGAACCCAAACCCGAACCGGCTTTTTGAATCGAGTCGTAATCCATGGTGCAAGCCATCATAGTGTCGGCAGGCAATACTGGCATTGACGAACCGCCAGGAATTACTGCTTTCAATTTACGACCACCACGCACACCGCCGGCCAGTGCCAATAAATCTTCAAATGATGTACCAAGACGAACTTCAAAGTTACCCGGATTATTGACATGGCCCGACACTGAGAATATTTTCGGCCCGCCATTATTCGGCTTGCCCAAATTCAAAAACCACTCGGCACCGTTGCGAATAATCGCAGGGACTGAAGCATAAGTTTCGGTGTTATTGATTGTCGTCGGCTTGCCGAACAAACCATAGTTCGCAGGAAATGGTGGCTTGTAACGTGGCTGACCTTTTTTGCCTTCCAGTGATTCCATCATCGCGGTTTCTTCGCCGCAAATGTAAGCACCGGCACCCAGCGCACTCCAGATATCGATATCAATACCTGAACCTAAAACATTCGCACCCAGCCAGCCATTTGCATAAGCATCTTTCAACGCTTCTTCGAAATGCTCGTAAGGCTCATGGTGAAATTCGCCACGCATGTAGTTGTAAGCTTTCGTGCAACCGGTGGCATAACAGGCAATCGCCATGCCTTCGACAACGGCATGCGGGTTGTAGCGAAGGATGTCGCGATCTTTGCAGGTACCGGGTTCGGATTCATCCGAATTGCACAGAATATATTTTTGTCCCGGAGCGGAACGCGGCATGAAACTCCATTTCAGGCCGGTTGGAAAACCCGCACCGCCACGGCCACGCAAACCACTTTGCTTGACCATGTCCACCACTTGTTCCGGCGGAATTTTTTCGCTCAGAATTTTTTTCAATGCCGAATAGCCACCGGTCTTGATGTAATTCTCGTATGACCATGGCTTGTCGAAATGCAGCGTGGTGTAAACCACACTGTGTTCCTGCGGCGCTGGGCCAACCGGGCCGAGATGTTCGTTATGAGCCATCGTTTCGTCCTTACTTCAGTCCGTCGAAGAGTTCATCCATTTTCGCAGGCGTCAGGCGCTCGTGATAATGGCCATCAATGACCATCATCGGCGCACCGGCACACGCGGCCAGGCACTCTTCTTCAATTTTCAATGTGATACGACCATCGGCCGTGGTGCTGCCATTTTTACAGCCCAGTTTTTTCTCGGCATGTCTGACCAAATCTTCCGCGCCATTCAACCAG
>JBDTTC010000284.1:0-5339 GCA_039930825.1 Arenimonas sp. | reverse complement strand
TCCCGAGGCGTTTCGCTCAAGGGAGCCGCACATTATAGGGCATTTTTGAAGAAGGTCAACACCTCATTTCAAACTTTTTTTACCCTCCCCGGGAAGTTCAAACACTCGGTTTGTCCTCATCAGGGCCGCGAACTATAAACACTTCAGAAGCATTTTAGAAGTCTTGAATTGAAAATAAATTTCTTGACAAGCGAACACGCAATAGAGAAGGTCACTTCATATCAAGAGGATTTTTCATGCGCTTATTTAGTCTATTGCTTCTCGTTTTCACACTACCAGCCTGCTCCGCACTGCAATCAAAGCCGTGGGTCGAAATCAAGGGCAAGCGCTTTACCGTCGAAGTAGCCGATGACTATGAAGAACGCATGCGCGGGCTGATGTTTCGTGATTCACTGGAAAAGGATACCGGCATGTTATTCATCCACGACACCGAAGAGCCGCAAGCCTATTGGATGAAGAACACAAATATTCCATTGGATATTTTGTATTTCGGCAAGGATCGCAAATTGGTTTCCACGCAAGAACGCGTACCAGCGTGCAGCGCCGGAGACCGATGCCCGCCCTATGCCAGCGAGGGCGCTGCTTTATATGTGCTCGAATTAAATGCCGGTTCGGTTGAACTGTTCAAAATCAAAGCAGGTGATGAAATGAAAATCTCTCCGGACATCAAACTTACCGCGACACCTTGATTTTAATAAAGGACGCTACCACTGCATTGTCATGACATCTTCTTACCTGCTGCCGGACTGGAATACACTCGCCGCCTACGACGATGATGAATTGCCTTTGCTAGATACCGCGCTACTGATTGCCCGAGATGAATATCCGAATCTCGATGCCGGTTTCTACATTGATCAGATCCGCCGCTTCGCGACCGATTTGCAGCCGCATATAACCGGCGACCTGGATTTACCATCGCAGTTGACTGCCATCAATCGCTACCTGTTTGAAGAACAGGGCTTTGCCGGCAATCACACGCATTACGATGATCCACGTAATAGCTATCTGAATGAAGTGCTTGACCGCAAACTCGGAATTCCGATTTCACTGGCAGTTGTACAAATCGAATTAATGCGGAAACTCGGGCTTGCGCTGGATGGCATCTCGTTTCCAGGTCATTTTCTTGTGCGTTTGCCGGTTGACGATGGAATCCTGGTGATGGATCCATTCAATAAAGGACGTCCGGTCAGTGTTGAAGAACTGAAAGAAAGAGCGACGCCACACATGAATGGCCATCCGCCGGATGATCAGGAGCTTTACCAAATTCTTGCACCGGCAACACACCGGATGATTTTGTCGCGCATGCTGCGCAACCTGAAAGGCTTGTACGTAGAAGCCGGTGACTGGGAACGTGTTGCACGCAGCGCAGATCGCCTATTGAAAATCAGCAGTGACAGCTCGGATGCTTTGCGTGACCGCGGCCTGGCTTATCGCGAGCTTGGCTATGTGAAAGGTGCTCGCGAAGACTTGGCGAAATATTTACAGCTAACACCGAATGCCGAAGATGAGGAAGTGGTACGGAATTATTTAGTAGATCTAAGCAGCATTCGCACGAAGCTCAATTGACATCAGGAATTAAATTTCCACCATTTCAAAGTCCATCTTGGTCACGCCGCAATCCGGGCAAACCCAGGAGTCGGGAATATCTTCCCAGCGAGTGCCTGGCGCCAAACCTTCTTCTGGCAAACCGTCAACTTCGTTGTAGATAAAGCCGCAAACGACACACATATAACTGCGAAATCCTGTTGAATCACTCATAAGACAGATAAAACCCTTTAAAATTCCCGAGTATTCTCGCACTTTTCAAATGACACCGCCATGAACTCCAACACTGTTTTTCCAAATGGCGGCCTATATTTGATTACCCCCGATGAAGCCGATAGCGAATGCTTTCTGGCGCGTGTTTTGCCGGTACTTGGCAGCCAAATAGCCATTTTGCAATATCGAAACAAGCTGGCAAACACCGAGCAAATGCGCGAGCAAGCTACGGCTTTACTTCAGCATTGCCGCAAACACCACATCTTTTTCATTATCAATGACGACATTCGTTTGGCCCATGAACTCGCTGCCGATGGCGTACACCTAGGTGAACACGACGGTGACGTGAAAACCGCCAGAAACTTGCTCGGCCCGAAAGCAATCATAGGCGTGTCTTGCTACAACTCGCTGGCACTAGCCGAAGCTGCTGCCGCAGATGGTGCAAACTACATCGCATTCGGTGCAGTTTTCACATCCGGCACAAAGCCATTGGCACGCGAGGCAAGTCCGGAGTTATTTTCACAAGCCGTTCCACTGAATTTGCCCATGGTAGCCATTGGCGGCATAACACCCGACAATGCAGCACGCATACTATCTGCTGGCGCAAATTTTCTTGCCGTGATTGGCGCCGTTTTCGACGCAGCCGACCCCGCAGTCGAAGTAACAAAATTCATTTCACGTTTTCAACAGAGAATTCCCGGGCAACCCAATGAACACTGATAAAAGTCACGAATTATTTTCACGCGCCAAACTATTACTACCGGGCGGCGTTAATTCGCCGGTACGTGCATTCAAGTCCGTTGGCGGCGAACCTTTTTTTGCCGCACGTGCCGAAGGCGCTTACATCATGGATGTCGATGGCAATCGCTATATTGATTACATCGGCAGTTGGGGTCCCATGATTGCCGGGCATGCGCATCCGAAAGTTTTACAGGCTGTTTCCGACGTGATGAAAAATGGCTTGTCGTTCGGCGTGCCTAATGCACTTGAAGTAATGATGGCCGAAACGATCACGCGATTAGTACCTAGCTGCGAAATGGTGCGCATGGTCAACTCCGGCACCGAGGCAACACTGTCTGCCATTAGATTGGCGCGCGGTGCAACCGGTCGTAATAAAATCGTGAAATTCGAAGGCTGCTACCACGGCCATGGCGATTCGTTTTTAGTCAAAGCTGGCTCGGGCATGCTGACGCTCGGCATTCCAGATTCGCCAGGCGTACCAAAAGCACTAGCCGATTTGACACTGACACTTCCGTACAACGATTTTGAGGCTGCAACAAAATTATTCGAACAATACGGTGCTGACATTGCCGGTTTGATTGTTGAACCGATTGTCGGCAATGCCAATTGCATTTTGCCGAAAGACGGCTATCTGCAGCATTTGCGAAACTTGTGTACGCAATATGGCACCGTTCTGATTTTTGATGAAGTGATGACCGGTTTTCGCGTTGCACTGGGCGGCGCACAATCACGTTACGGTATTACTCCTGACTTGAGTACATTCGGAAAGATCATCGGCGGCGGCATGCCCGTAGGTTGTTATGGCGGAAAGCGCGAATTGATGGAGCAGATTGCACCGAGCGGACCGATCTATCAAGCGGGTACGCTCAGCGGCAACCCGGTTGCAATGGCTGCAGGTCTGGCAACACTCGAGCTGATCCAAGCGCCTGGTTTTTACGAAAATCTTGAAAAGAGAACACACCAGCTTTGTGATGGCCTGGAAAACGCAGCGCGTGAAGCCGGGGTTGCAGTTACCACGAACAGAAGCTGCGCCATGTTCGGCCTCTTCTTCAACGACAAACACGTTGATAATTTTACCGATGCAACGACTTGCGACATTCCGGCATTCCGGAAATTTTTCCATGGCATGCTGAAGCGCGGCGTTTACTTGGCGCCATCCGCCTACGAGGCAGGATTCCTGAGCTCGGCACATGGCGATATCGAAATCAACCACACCATTGAAGCAGCACGTGAAGCATTCCTGGAATCCAGGAAATAAAAACAAAGTGATGATCAAACCCAAATTACTTTTGCTGGATCTTGATGACGTGCTGGTCGATTACAGCCACTCGATTCGCTGCCGCACACTGGCAGAGATGACCGGTGCGACCGAGAAATACGTACATGACGCTGTATTTACCAGCGGCCTAGAGGCAAGATCGGACCGTGGCGAATTCGATCTTGATACCTACATGGATTTATTACGCAGCGAATGGGGCCTGAGCATTCCAGGTGATGATTTTATCACTGCAAGAAAACAGGCAACGCGAATGCGTCCAGGCATGTTGAAAATTTGCGAGCAATTGTCCGAACAAGTGCAGCTAGGAATTTTCAGCAACAATGCACACTGGCTTTATCAAAATGCATCGCAAATCGTTCCCGAGTTGATGCCCTTGTTTCGACAACGATTCGTTTGCTCCGGTACCCTCGGTGCAGCAAAGCCGGAAGAATTTGCGTTTTTGCAGTGCGTGAAACGATTGGGCTTCGCGCCCCACTCCACCTTATTTGTCGACGATAAAGCACGCAACGTGGAAGGCGCAAAGCTTGCAGGCTTGGATGCTTTCGTTTTCGAAACCGAAGAACAGTTTATTTCTGAATTAAGCTCACGTGACCTAAGCACTGGAACTCACAATGCATATTGAAACCTTGGCAATCCACGCTGGCGGCGAACCCGATAAAGAAACCGGTGCGGTAGCGCCACCGATACATTTGGCGACAACCTTTCAGCATGGCCCGGCCGGTGAGCGCGTTGCCGGTTTCGAATATCAACGTGAAGCCAACCCGACACAATCGCGACTTGAAGAATGTCTCGCCGCATTGGAACAGGGCGAAGCCGCTCTGGCATTCGCTTCGGGTATGGCGGCAATGAATGTCTTACTGGAATGTTTACCATCGGGCGCAGAGATTCTGATACCGCGGGATTGCTATGGCGGCCTGCGCAGTTTGGGCGAAGAATTCCTGCCCGAGCGCGGCATCACGATGCGCGCGGTGAATATGACTGACTTGAATTCTGTCCTTGCAGCAGTCTCAGAACGCACTCAATGGATCTGGCTAGAAACGCCCTCGAACCCATTGCTGGAAATTTCCGACATCAAAGCCATTGCTGCTTTGTGCAAAGAAAAAAACCTTCGCCTGGTTTGCGACAACACCTTCGCCACGCCGATTCTGCAACAGCCGCTATTGCTCGGGGCCGATGTCGTGATGCATTCGACGACCAAATATTTTGGTGGCCACAGTGACGTAATGGGCGGCGCACTCGTATTCGCCAAGCGCGATGGACTACAGGAAAAAGTCGCGCATCGCCGTCATATCACCGGCAATATTCTGTCGCCTTTCAGTGCCTGGCTGATTCTACGAGGAGCTCGGTCATTAGCGGCACGCATGACCTGGCACTGCAACAACGCACGAAAGATTGCCGAATTTCTCGCAACGCATTCTTGCATCGAGAAAGTGAATTTCCCTGGCCTGGTATCGCACCCGAATCACGACATCGCCAAAAAACAAATGCGCGATTTTGGCGGCATGTTGTCGGTGCATGTAAAAGGCGGACGTGAAGCTACTCTGGAATTCGCCTCAAGACT
>JBDTTC010000283.1:0-6889 GCA_039930825.1 Arenimonas sp. | reverse complement strand
AGTGCTCGAAGAACTTGGACGCCACGTCGCTGTATGCAGGATTGAAGCGCGCCAATGGCTCAACCAGTGTGGCGAATGTGTGTTGAAAAGCCCGGTTTTCCGAGCTTTTTTGATTGCATCATTTATCGATCTTTGTGCCCGACAAGGGCAGGCTTAACAACCTGGTTTCCTTTGCTGATTGAAATAGGTCAACTTCAACGGCATTCGATAATGTATTAAAACGAAGCTTTTTATTTTCCGATAAAAAATCTTCTGGCTTTACCAGCGGATTGCCTTGCTTTCGCTGTACAAGCACGGCTTGGAGGGCTTGCTGGGTAAGTGAAATATTCTGCAAACGATTTTCGTAATCCGAATACGTCCCACTAGAAATGGTACCCAAAATTCCACCAATGGGATTGAAAGCCAACTCCGACACGCTCAATCCGTTCCAGACGCCCTCCTTGGGCGCATTGGCTGCCTGCCTGATCTCGTTGTCATCGCTGCACATACTGGCAAGATTCAAGGCATATGTTTCGTTCGATGCCCGCTGATTAAACCAAAGCAAACTCAGTTTGTTGCTCCACGTCGCAGGCCTTGCCTCGCCGTAACTGGAGATGCTTCCAGACTTCATGCTTTTGGAAAAATTCCGCATCATCTGAAATTCCAATTGCATGCTGTGACAGAGCGGGAATTTTTTAGACTCGACGGGGCGATACGCTTCGACACAACTTTCGGGTAATACGGTGTCTTTTGGATTTTCACTCAATAATTTGGCAAATAATTGTGTTTGACCGGCATAGTAAGCCTGCCCGACCATCTGGTCGATCAGGCCCTGCGAATTTTCGGCGAAACCACGCCATGAAGCGGCAGCGCGACAAGTCATATCGACCGCCTCGGCAGATTTCCCTTTTGCATGCAAATACGCAGCTCTGGTTAATTGCCAATCTTCCGGCTCGCTGAAATTTGCAAGCGGGGTGGAAAGTCCCGGACTGAATTGCGATCGCGAGGTTCTGAACCGGGTAAGTGCAATGGCCTTGCTCGATAGCTTTTCATTTTTCGAAAACAAATCATCGTATTTTTCTAGGTTTAAGCGTATCTGCTCGAGACAGTTTTCCTGTTTCGGTTTGCACAACAGATTTTCGTTGTCGATAAATTTTGGATATTTGCCTTCGGCAGCGGAAGCATATTCAAGCGGGGAGTCAGATTTCGAAAATTTCTCGATGTCGGCTGCCAAGATTTTTGCTTTGTCGGCATCTGGAATATCGTAAGAAAACAACCATATCTCACTAAACGCATTGTCATCATCGGCAATCGGCGGCAATGGTGCCCCCATTATGGCTACGGCTTTTTTGCCGGCAGGTGTTGATAGCGGTAGCCATTCCGACCAGAGAACCAGCAAATAGATAACTGCCAGTACAAACAATATTAGGGCTGTTTTTCCAATAATCCGGCGCATTACATTTCACTCCGTACTTTTTTGCAAAGCATAGCATTCGAGATTATAGGTGCCATGAAAAAGCCCGGTTGCCCGGGCCTGTTTATTATTTTGTTTTTTGCGATGTCGGGCCGATGTTTTTGTCGAGGAAATCCAGCACCCGGCTCGCCCAGTCAATTTGGTTTTTAATCAGGTAATTGCCATGACCTTCGCCTTCGTAAATTACCGTATCAACCGATCCGCCGGCTTTGATAATGGCGTCGCGCATGCGTTCGGTATGCAAGGCGGGTGCGGTTTTATCCTCGCGGCCGGCACCGAGCAGCACGGGTATTTTGATTTCTTGCGCGCGCATTGAAGGCGAAATGGACTCAAGATTCGTATTGCCCAGGGTGTAGGTGAAATACTTGTCCAGGAACCAGCCGTCCCTCGCATCGTCCTTGTAAACCTGATTCAAGTCATAGACGCCCACGTTGCCAATTGAACAGGTGTATAGCTTGGGCTCCCGAACAGCGCCCATCAATGCTGCGTAGCCACCATAGCTGCCGCCATAGATGCAAATGCGGTTCTTGTCCGCTATGCCTTCGGTGATAGCCCATTTGGTTGCGTCGGTCAGATCGTCCTGCATCGCGCGGCCCCATTGCTGATAACCCTTCAGTTCAAAACTGCGCCCGTAATTTCCCGAGCCGCGGTAATTGACCTGCAGTACCGCATAACCGCGGCTTGCCAATAATTGTGCTTCCGCATTAAAACCCCAGGTATCGAATATGCCGAATGGACCACCGTGAACAAGCAATACCATCGGCAGATTTTGCGATGCAGCGTTTTCCGGCATCGTCAGGAAAGCTTCCAGCTCTAGGCCGTCGCGTGCGGAAAATTTGACCGGACGCATTGCGCTCAATTTGGCCCGGCTTAATTCCTGTCCGGTCTGAAAGACCGGCGCAAGCGTATTGGCCTTCCTGTCGTATATGAAAAATTCGCCCGGCGATTTATCGGAAGCGGCAAAGATAACAGCGAGATTTCCCGACTTTGTATAGGAAGTAGGGAAATAATACTTGCCGGAAAATTGTTTTTCTATTTTCGCCAGGTCTTTTGCAAACTCATTCTGCTCGTCGAGAAAATGGACACGCGGTTTTCCGTCCAGGAAACGCAAAGCGATCACCTCGTTATCCAGTGGCGAACGATAAGCACGGTCGGGATTTACATTATCGTCCTTGTATAGAAACTCGCGTTTCTTGGTGACGAAATCGTACTTGTAAACGGCTGACGGACCGGTTGCCTGATCAATGGAAAGATAGGCGAATTTATTATCGCCGGAAAAACCCAGAACTTCGATATCCTGACCCGTCTCACGCTCCGAATCCAGCAGCGTCCATTCTCTGGATACGGTATCGAGTTCGTAAAATGTCGAACTGATGTCTTTTTTCCGCACGGTCTGGAAGAAGCGCACCATGCCCGAATTGTCGGTAACGAACTTGCCGCGCACGGAATTGATAGGTGACTCTATCTTCGCGTCCTGCAAAATTCCGGTGTAGACGTTCAAATAGAAAACGTAGCGGCCATCGCTCACCAGAACGTGGCTGTCGGAATCGGGCAGCGTATCGATAGGATCGGCTGCTTCGACACGGGTATGCTGCGTCCCGTCCGCATTGATGGCATGGGTCCAGGTGTCCGGCACTGGTGCGCTCAATTTGCCGGCCTGTTTGTCTATCTTGAAAATAACACGCGAAGGATTTACCCATTCAAAATCGGAAACGTGTTGTTTCGCCGTAACTCCGGCTCGAGCGATCAGTTTCACGCCGCTGTCGTTTCTAGACAAAAAAACAAGATCCGTACGATCTGCAAGGGCAATGGTGGCAGCCAAATATTCGCCATTCGGCGAAATTTTCAGATTAACCAATTTATCTTGCTTGAAAAATGCTTCGATCGGAATCGCGGAAGCCTCGTCCGCGGCGGCTGCCGGAGCCGTAAGGGGAAGCATCCCCAAGCTGCAAAACACCATTGACTGCAAGGCAGGCAATATTTTCAATTTCCAATTTTTCATTTCAATCACTGATTATCCGTTCACTTGAAGCATGACTTTACACGTAAAGTCCCGTTCTCCCGGGCCTTTTAATTCAATCAGCCACTTTCTTGTTTGCAGGAATTTGTGTTGAGATTGGAAATACTTTTTTCGAGACCTGCGTTCTGAGCTCGGGTATTTTACCTGTTTGTAGTTCGCGTCCACCCCACTTCATGAAGTGGAAAATATTTTCCCGGCTTCAGGCGCCCATGGCGATCTACAACAAAAAAGCGGCCCGATTTCTCGAGCCGCTTTGCAATCCGAATCGAATCTCGAAAATCAGATGCCGTAATACATTTGATATTCCAACGGATGGGTCGCTGCACGGAACTTGGTAACTTCGCCCATTTTCAGTTCGATGTAGCTGTCGATGAAGTCGTCGCTCATCACGCCACCGGCCTTGAGGAAGTCGCGATCTTTTTCCAGTGCATCCAGAGCCATATCGAGCGAATGGCAAACTTTCGGAATGTTCTTTTCTTCTTCTGGTGGCAGGTCGTACAAATCCTTGTCGCTCGGTGCGCCCGGATCGATTTGATTCTTGATACCGTCGAGGCCAGCCATCATCAGCGCGGTGAAAGTGAGGTAACCGGAGTTCATTGGATCGGGAAAACGGATTTCGATGCGGCGTGCTTTCGGGTTTGGCACAAACGGAATACGGCAGGAAGCCGAACGGTTGCGGGCGGAATAGGCGAGCATGACCGGCGCTTCAAAACCCGGTACCAGACGCTTGTAACTATTGGTGGTCGAATTGGCGAACGCATTGATGGCTTGTGCGTGCTTGAAAATGCCGCCGATGTACCACAGCGCCAACTGGCTCAATCCGCCGTAGCCTTCACCGGAAAACAAATTCTGGCCGCCTTTGGCGAGCGACTGATGCACATGCATGCCGCTACCGTTGTCGCCAACGATGGGCTTCGGCATAAAGGTCGCGGTCTTGCCGTTTTGATGGGCAACATTGCGAATCACATATTTCATTGTGGCGAGTTCATCTGCTTTTTTCACCAATGAATTGAACTTGGTGCCGATTTCGCATTGACCGGCATTCGCCACTTCATGGTGATGTACTTCGACTTCCTGACCGACAGCTGCGAGGACTTTGCACATTTCAGCGCGGATATCGTGCAATGAATCGACCGGCGGCAAAGGGAAGTAGCCGCCTTTGACGGTTGGGCGATGGCCGTGGTTATTGCCGTCTTGTTTCTTGCTGGTTTCCCAGGCGGCTTCATCCGAGAAAATTTCATACATCACTTTGCCCATATCGTTCGCGAAACGAACGCCGTCAAAGATGAAAAATTCCGGCTCCGGGCCGAAGAAAGCCTGGTCGGCAATACCGCTGGCTTTCAGGAAGGCTTCAGCGCGTTTGGCGATACCGCGTGGGCAGCGTGTGTAACCTTGCATGGTGGCTGGATCGAGCACGTCGCAAATCAGCACGAGCGTTGGGTCGGCATAGAACGGGTCCAGATACGCAGTACTCGCATCCGGCAGCAAAATCATGTCGGACTCGTTGATGCCTTTCCAACCGGAAATCGAGGAGCCGTCGAACATTTTACCGTCTTCGAACAGGGCTGGCTCGATGATATTGACCGGGAAAGTCACGTGATGCTGGACGCCACGCATATCGGCGAAACGCAGGTCGACGAATTCGATGCTGTGGTCTTTGACTAGTTTATTGATATTTTCAAGCGACATGAAACACTCCGGCAGGGTGAGGGACTAGCTTCCAAAGCAAGGCTTATGCCAAGCAACTTTCGCTATAAGCAATTGATTTTATTGTTATGGTTGCACTCTATGCTCAATAAACGCACCAATTTTGTGCGTTATTATTTATTTTGCACCAAAATATGCCGCCCGTAGGTCGGGCCCCGGCCCGACGCTTCTAAAGGTTGCGATACACCTCAAATCGGGTGCGACGTTTTTCAATGCCGATATCGCAATCTGTAAAAAGCGTCGGGCCGGGGCCCGACCTACCCGCTTTCCATTTCAATCCGTCACAATACGCACCTACTTTATGTGACCGGGATACCCTCGAGTGAATGATCTTGTTGCCGCCCTTATCCTGGGCATTATTGAAGGCATTACCGAGTTTCTTCCCGTTTCCAGTACCGGCCATTTATTGATCGCGGAGCATTGGCTGAAACCTCAGCGCACTGATTTCTTCAACGTCTTTATTCAGGCAGGTGCCATTCTTGCTGTAGTTTTTATTTATCGCGAGCGCTTGTTGAAATTAAGCACCGGCTTTTTTGCCGCAGGCACTGACCGGGAAAATAATCGCGATTACGTGTTCAAGCTCACGACAGCATTCTTGATTACATCAGTATTGGGTTTTGTCGTGGTGAAAATGGGCTTTGAATTGCCTGATACGGTGACACCCGTTGCCTGGGCCCTTGTCATCGGCGGCATCTGGATGCTGGTGGCAGAACACTTCGCCGCCGGCAAACCGGACAATGCAGTAATTACCTGGAAAGTCGCCATCTTGGTTGGCCTGGCACAAGTTGTTGCTGCAGTATTTCCGGGCACTTCGCGCTCGGCTGCCACCATCTTCGTTGCTTTGCTTGCAGGTACGTCGAACCGCGCCGCAGCAACCGAATTCGCATTCCTGGTCGGCATTCCGACCATGTTTGCCGCCAGTGGCTACAAGCTGCTCAAATTGACCATGAGTGCAACACCACATGAATCATGGTCGGAAATTACGGTGGCATTCATTGCGGCAACGGTGACTGCGTTTATCGCCGTGAAGTGGTTACTCGGTTATATCCAGACCCATCGCTTTACCGCGTTTGCTTATTACCGGATAGCGTTAGGAGCGGGCCTGATATTTTTATTATCGAGCGGCGAGTAACGCCATAGACCGCATCAAAATTTGATGCCGCGTTTTTTGGCAACGCCCACATAGGTTTTGATGAATAGCTCGGCCGGTTTTTTTGCACAGGCCGCAACGATATCGCTATTGATTACATCAACGGCCTTTACGAACTTCAGCGTCCCGTCCGCTCCCTGGCTTTTCATTAGCTGCACGGTAAAAATGCCGGTGACCAATTCGAAGATGCCAAGATTTTTCATGGTTTCACCGGATCTAGTCGAACGAAAATAAGCCAGATCGGTATTGAAATCCGCACACGTTTTGGCATTGATCGTCAGTACCGAATCCCGGATAAAAACAATATTGAGCGAATAGTTGCCTTCGAAATACTTCAAGCCGTTGTCGGGCAATTTGTAATAACCAGTGTTTACGAAATTGATAGCGTTTTTGTCGAGTTCTGCAGACTTGCTATTGCTCAGCATCTTCACCACTGACGCCTTGCCTTCACTGCTCAGTTTAATTTCAAGCCTAACCTCTCCCTGCACGCCGGACTTTGCCAGAGCATCGGGGTAAAACGCATCGCCGGGATAAATTAACTGATGCGGCAATCTGGCGG
>JBDTTC010000282.1:0-3434 GCA_039930825.1 Arenimonas sp. | reverse complement strand
GCGCCATTCTCTGCCTGGTCGGTCTCATTGTCGCGGCTCCGGTAGTCTGGCTGGCCGCCCTGGTGGCCTACCGTTGGCTGCAATATGGCTCACAGGCGGCAAAGGATCATCCGGGTACGCAAGTTCCCATGTTGAGTGGTCTGTAATCGAAAAGTCGTTAACGAAACGGATGTAGAAAGGTGCGCCTCCGTGCGCATCGGGCCTGCAATTACAGCGATTCAGATTCGAATGAATAATTGCAGTTACGGTATCACGCCTGTAACAAATCCCCTGGACGTTCGTAAGCTTGTTTACGTTTGTTGAAAACGTTTCAAGATTTCATCGAATCAACAAATGCACGTGCTAGTTTTGTCGGCGTAGTTCGCAAGATAGTCGGATTTACTTGCATCTGAAAGATGCCGTCATCGGGGTTTGTGTGCGGAAGCAGGAGCCCGCGTTTAAGTGCGCGTTCGCTTATGAGCTCCGGTGTTATTCCGGAAATCGACAGCAAAAATTTGCTTGTGCCATTTGGCATTTTCTCTATCTTGAATCGTGCATCCTGTTGTAATAGCACGATCAATTGGCCCGCCGCTTTCCATGCTTTCGCATAATCTGCTTCGTAGCTATCGACATATTGCGAGGCGACCGCAACCTGCGGCCAGGCATGTGGCAGCGAGCCCCCGAACATCCGCCGGACATGGAATAATCCTTCGATAAATTTTGCATCGCCGGCGAGTATTGCACCTGACGCAGCATTGAAATGTTTCCATAGCGAAACGTACACGCTATCGAAAAGTGCAGCGTAATCTTTGACGCTCTTGCCCGAATGCAAAGGTAAATTGAACATCCGTGCGCCGTCCATATGCAGGCGGATACCCTGTTCACGTGCATACGCGCAGACACGCTGAAGCTCATCAAAGTCCACCATTTCATGATTTCTTCGACGCACCGGACTCTCTATCGAAATTACGCCTACTTTGCTTGGTACCCGTCCACCAGCCGAACGCTCAACCCATTGCCGTACTTCTGCGAGTTCAATGGTGCTGCGTCCCTGCGCCAAGGGGATTAGGTTCAAGTCGCTCAAGGTTTCGGCGCAATCGCCGCTGTCGTTATAAAAGTGGCTCTCGGCCTGTACCAGAATTCGACGATCACCGCCGGCAAGTTTTCTTACTGCGAGATGGTTGGCCAGGGTTCCCGTTGGTAAAAATATGGCGGCTTCCTTGCCAAGATGTTTCGCGAATTTTTTTTCCAGCTCGGCAATGACGCCACCATTTGAGTAATAGTCGGATTCAAAATTTCCGGTGCTTACTGCTTCATGCAACTGCGCGGCATATTCGCCAGGGTTCAATCCCAGACCATCGGTGGTGAAATCCACTTGTCTGGATAAGTTGGAAGCCTTGACTACCGGCGTGCCGGTTCCAGTAGTTTGGGCAAGCATTGGCGATGCGGCTGCTAAGCTGCTTACTGCTAAAAAATGACGGCGGTCCATAATTGCATCCTCGGTAATCATTCGATGATGCGGTCAAGGATACCGTTCGCAAGACTTTGTTGCTAATGGCCAGTGCCATTATGCCGATTTGAATTAGCAAGAAATCTGGGTGCAAAGTAACAAGGCGGCCGTAGCCGCCTTGCAGGAAATAAAATTGCCAAGATTCAGTTCGGCAGCAATACCTTGTCAACGACGAGAATCACGCCGTTCTTTTGATAAACATTATTGACCGTGACATTGGCGATCGTGCCCTTAGCATCGGTAACCTTGAATTTATTGCCGGCACCTGACACCGTCAATTGTTCGCCTTGAACGGTAGTCAGCATGGCCTTGCCGCCGCCTGCTTTGATTTTCGCATTCAGTGCCTTGCTATCGAGCGCACCCGATACGACGTGGTAAGTAAGTATGCCCGTCAATGTATTCTTGTTATCGGGTTTCAGCAGCGTATCGACAGTCCCGGCAGGCAATGCGGCGAACGCGGCATTTGTAGGCGCGAATACCGTGAAAGGACCCGGGCCTTTCAGAGTATCCACCAAGCCGGCTGCTTTCACTGCGGCAACCAATGTGGTGTGATCCTTGGAATTGACAGCGTTGTCTATGATGTCTTTGGTTGGATACATGGCGGCACCGCCAACCATTGGATTTTTTGCCTGCATTGAACCGGCGATTGCGGTGGTGGATAAAGCAACAGTGATTGCAATAGCGGAAACGATTGTGCGAATTTTCATGCGATGACTCCATTAAATGCGGTGGGACGAATAGATCTACGAGGATGTAGAACTTCTAGTTCGTGCCGCCAGATTAAATGTCACGCAGTCGGTGCATGGTGAAAATATTTGAATATTTTTGAGCTCTAAACTGTAAATCATCACGCGTTGTTCGCTTGGCTGTGAAGCGACTGCGAAAATTATTTGTGTTGAACACACAGTTTTCACTGTGACAGCAATGTGACTTAGCCGGAAGAAAAAATTTATTGAATGGCACGATTAAAAAACAGTGCTACTGAATACAATGACCGATCGTGCATTCGTCAGGCAATGCTAGAAACTTCTTTCACGACCGCGGCAGTCGCTGATGCATTTGTATGTCGTGCCACATCGGCAAGCGATACGATACCGATCACTTCGTCATTTGCATTGACGACGGGCACGCGGCGAATTTTGTTGGTTTCCATCAGGGTGCAGCAATCCTGGATGCTGTCTTCCGGTGTGGCAGTTATGCAAGGCGAACTCATGCAATCACCGGCAACGGCTTCAGAGGAATTTATTCCTTGCGCAACAATCCGGATGGCGATATCACGGTCGGTAATTACACCGGCCAGTTTGCGCGTAGCCAAATTCTCAACCACGGGGATCTGCCCGCAATCATTGTCCACCATCATTTTAGCGACTTCGGTAAGCGGGGATTTTGGGGTACAGCAAGCGGGTGCATCGGTCATTACGCTGGCAACGGTCATGGATTTTCCTGTTAATTAACGGACAGCAAGTAGCTGTCCTTATCGTGGTGGCCATCCTGCGCCATGCTTTCCATGAGTTCCGTGCGTAAACACACATACAATAGAAAAAACCAGCACCATTCAATTCGCATCGGGACGTAGTAAATGGTCTTGATCTTTTTGCAATCAGTGCGGCATATTTTATTGTTCGGCCGGCACCATCACCATCCAGCCCATCCCAAAGCGGTCAGTGAGCATGCCATAGCATGGAGACCAGAAGGTTTTGCCGAGCGGCATCTGTATTTGTCCGCTATCTGAAAGTAGGTTGAATACCCGATTGGCCTCCTCTTCTGTCGGTACGCTAAGCGCAAGTGAGAAGCCACGAAAACTTGATTTGTCATCGCATCCATCCGATGCCAGTAATACGGTTGTACCGATGCGGAAGCTGCTATGCATCACCTTGCTTTCAAATCCGGGTTGCAGCACGCCCGGCGGCATCGGTTTCGGGCTTTCGTTGAATCGCATCAGCAT
>JBDTTC010000281.1:0-3275 GCA_039930825.1 Arenimonas sp. | reverse complement strand
AAATATTTTCGGTTTTTCTGTTCCAAATTGGAACATTAGTGGGCTTTTGTATTAAATAACCGACACCTAGGGTATTGTTCTGATGACTGGACGCCAATCAGGGACGGATGTGCGAGATCGGGATTACTTTAAAACCAAGTCAAAGCCATTTTGGCAGTCAAGCCTGAATTTGATAGGCCATTTGGCCGGAACCGCTGTAATTTTTTCGTCGTTTTTGGGAATTGTCTGGTCTGTTTCATGGCTACTTGCCTATCTGAACAGTATCCATGCATTCCCTAAAGTTATTTATGGCATTTTGACAAATTTTGAGGTTTACTTGGTTTATGCTGATATTGCGGTTTGTGGATATGTCGTCTTGGCCGGTGCTTGGCGTTTTTGCCGTGACATTACAGAGGGAGTCTAATCATGGATAAAATCATTTCGCCTTTTGCAGAAGGTTTTTCTGACAGCTTAAAGTTGACGGAAACTCTAGTTGCTTTCTTGGCAATCGGTTTAGTGCGTGCATTACGCGGCCCATTTGTGGCTTTTGTGCGTCACAAGAAGATAACTGCGCGTCACATATTGCGTAAATAATCTCTAATACTTTTATAAAAGCCCCTGTAATTAGGGGCTTTTTTATGCCTTTTTCTTGTATGGGCCGCGTAACTTTGCTTCTGGCTCAGCAACAAGCGCCGCAATATCTTCCAAGCTCCAAACTTTTGTCGAAATGCCAGCTTCCATTGCGGGAGTAACGCGCAGGGTTTTATGGATGCGTCCAAAGTTGTAGTACATGAAGTGCAGGGCGACTGCATGAGCGTGGTTTTCAGCCTTTTTGCTAAATGCATTGGTAAGGCGGGTGAACCGGCGAATGCTCATGCGCATGGTCAGATTCTGGCGCTCTACATAGCTAGTTGAAACCTTAGCAAACTCAGGTTCGCCATTGATCTTGGCTTTTGTTGCGCCCGTGAAATGTGGCTGACTGTAACGGCGATGATTAAATTGGCTGGCATCATGGCCGTAGTGCTTTATGAGCATGCCGTAGTCGATATCACCAGCGAATGCATTTTCAACGGCATTTACATACATGCGATTGCCGTCTGTGCTGAGTTGTATGCGGTTTGCTAAGCGGCCTGACAGGTCGGATGTAAAGGCCATTGCAGCATCTACTGTGCGCTCACCAACAAGCCAAGAAGCGATTAGCTTGGTATCGGCGCAAATAGCCGTCCATGTCCAGATATCGCCGTATCCAGCTACGCCCTTGAATTCTTCGGGAACATTGGCTTGCTTGGAATAGCAGAAAGACCATATTTCATCGCACTGAATTTGCTTGCAGGGCAGGTTACGAAGGGCTTTGTCTTGATATTCGGCACACGCAATCCCCGTATCAACTAGCAGCTTGGTCACGGTGTTAATTGAGCAGCCAGCCAGTCTGGACGCGGCTCTCAAACTCATGCCTTCAACTAAAAAGCCGAGGATTTGAGCACGTTTTTCGATAGGCATTCTATTCATACTGATAATTATACTTGACCGCTCAAGTAATGCAAGCATTATTTTTATTCGTTACATATGCTTGCATTTATATTGCTTTCATGCAAGCATGCGTCAACTAATGAGAGGATGCTTACATGAAAGAGAAGAATGCCAGTAAAGTCATCGGCGGGAATGCGAGAAAGGCGGCTTTAGCGCCAAGCGAAAGAACAAAAATTGCAAGAGAAGCAGCAGAAAAAAGATGGTCTCTTCCTCAGACCCAGTATGTCGGCGTATTAAAAATCGGAGAAATGACTTTTCCATGCTCCGTTCTCTCAGACGGGACGCGAATTCTCACTCAGTCGGACTTTATGACTGGGATGGGGATGTATTACAGCGGATGGGTTGCCAATAACCCTGCGAAAAACAAAGATGGCTCGTCTGCAGATTTGCCGCATTTTTTGCAGTTTAAGGCGCTGGAACCCTTTATTCATAAGCATTTGGGTGATCTGCAGTCGGTATCTTTGAAGTACATAACCGAACACAACAAAACTGCTTTAGGAATTAAAGCTGAAATTATTCCGAAAATTTGCGAAGTCTGGATGGATGCAGATGAGAACGGGAAATTAGGCGCAAGACAAAAAGAAATTGCAAAAAGCGCAAAACTAATGATGCGGGCCTTGGCGCATGTTGGCATTATTGCGTTAGTCGATGAGGCGACCGGATTCCAGCGGCATCGCGGGGCCAATGCTCTTGCCGAGATTCTTGAAAAATACATAGCAAAAGAACTGCAGCCTTGGATAAAAACCTTCCCTGACGAGTTTTACGAAGAATTATTCAGGCTTCGCGGCATGCATTTTCCAAACGACACAGTAAGGAAGCCACAATATTTCGGGCATTTAACCAATGACATCGTTTACGGACGAATAGCACCTGCAGTTCTTGAAGAGCTTAAGAAAACAACACCAAAAGACGAAAAAGGAAGACGCAAGCACAAATTCTTCCAAAAGTTAACGCCAGAAATAGGCAATCCAAAGCTACGTGAACACATGGCTTCCGTGCTCACAATTATGAAGCTAAGCGATAATTATCAAGACTTTCACGCGAAGTTAGATCGCATTCACCCGACTTATAATCAAACACTGAATCTACCGCTGGACATAGGCAATACCGGACTCTAACCCCAGCGCTTTTTGGCAGCCTTCTTAGCAATCTCTGACCGTTCTTCAGCGGTCAGTTTTTTTGCGCGTGCAGCGCCACCCTTCAGGCCGCCTTTGCGGCCAAGAGCAACAGCGGCAGGGTCTTTCCCGTCATCAGGCTTGCATTCATCAATTTCACCCGTAGCTATGTCAACAATCAGCTTAGCTAGTTGGTTTACGTCGCGTGGGCGCTTGGGTTTGTTCATGGGGCCGATTATACCACCGGCCTAAAATCACTGGGTTTCAAACTGAGACACTGCCCGGAATCGGTGGCCCGGGGACATTTGAAATGGCGACATTGGCCAAGGGCGGCAAGCGTTCTGCAACGCGGCCGCTGGCCCATAAACGGGATAATCCCGATGCCCAGATCGGTGCTGCAAGACCGGGGAAATCGGTCGGGATCAAATCTTTGAACGCCGTCACACGTTGCTTGATTTGTGCGGTCGATGCACGAATGGCTTGCAGGCGCTCGAGTGGGTCGGCGATGTCGGTCGCCAGCGAACATTGCACCATCGACACCTGGTTATTGGCATCGGTATTGCCGCTTTCACGCAACGATACCGGCATCGCGGCAATCAGACTTTGTTTCGGCAATTGTTGCGTTTTTTTCAACAATTCGCGCAAGGCTCC
>JBDTTC010000280.1:0-17519 GCA_039930825.1 Arenimonas sp. | reverse complement strand
GAATTGCGTCATGAAATGCAGCGACCAGGCCGTCAATATCATGCCGACCAGAATCGGCCAGCGTGCATCGATGCGTCCGAGCAGGCGGCCGACCAGCATCATGCCAAACATCGTGCCGATACCGCGTGGCGCGAGCAGCAAACCGATATCCAGCACCGGGTAATGCATTAGCTGACTCAAATACGGCGGCAACAAGGCGAGGGTAGAAAACAAGACAATGCCAACCACGAAAATCAATAGACAGGCAACCGCAAAATTACGATTGCGCCACAAGCCAAGGTCGAGCAAGACACCGTTTTTCGATTGGCTTTTGCTGCGCCAATGCAGCGCATATAAATAAATACCCAGAAATGCGATAGCTGCTTCAATTTGGATTTCCAGCGAGCCGAACCAATCGAGTCCCTGGCCGCGATCAAGACAGAGTTGCAGCCCGCCGATGCCAAGTGCAAGAAATGCAAGGCCGCTCCAATCGAATGGTCGCGATACTGTTTTGTCTTTCGGTACACTCGCCAGAATGCCCATCAATGCCAAAATACCCACCGGCACATTGATCAGAAATACCCAGCGCCAACTATAAAATTCGGTTAGCCAGCCGCCTAACGGCGGCCCAAGAATGGGCCCAACCATAATGCCCATGCCCCACAATGCCATGGCCTGTCCGTGTTTTTCGCGCGGGAAAATATCGAGCAGAATCGATTGTGAAATGGGCACGAGTGCGGCGCCGAATAATCCCTGCAATACGCGAAATAAAACCATTTCGCCAATGCCGGTCGCGATGCCGCAAAGAATTGAAGCAGAAGTAAATCCGGCGACGGCAATAATCAATAAACGACGACGGCCGAGTGCACCTGCAAGCCAACCGGTGACTGGTGTCATGATGGCAGCGGCAACGATGTACGAGGTAAGCACCCATGCCGCTTGGTCTTGCGTTGCCGATAATGAACCCTGCATTTCAGGTAATGCAACATTGGCGATGGTGGTGTCGATCGCCTGCATCAGCGTCGCCAACATCACCGAGCCGACAATCAATCCGCGATTGATCGGTGCTTTTGTTTCTTCGTTCATTGTCTTATTGCCAAGAACTTAACGTGCAGCTGTTTGTTTTAGAGCAGGTTCGTCGATCAAATCCACTTTTACGTCGGCACTCATGCCGGCACGCAAAACCGGCGAATCAGATGCAACGCCGAGCAACTCGAATTTCACCGGAATGCGTTGCACCACTTTGACCCAATTACCGGTCGCGTTTTGCGCCGGAATCACGCTGAATTCGCTGCCAGATGCCGGGCTGATCGATGCCACGCGCGCTTTCCATTTCACGCCGGGGTAGCTATCGACTTTCACAATCGCGGTTTGGCCGACGCGCATTTTGGTGAGATCGGTTTCCTTGAAGTTCGCTTCGATCCAGACCGGGTCAGTGGCGACCAGGGGCATGGCGATTTGGCCGATATTTAAATATTCACCAGGCTGCAAATCATGATTGCCAATGATGCCGGCAATGGGAGCAACCACATCGACATGGGCAAGATCGAGCAAGGCGCGATCACGTACGGCTAGCGCTTCGCGATAATCGGGCAGGTCTTCCAGGGTCGAACCCGTTTTTCCGCCGAGTGTGAGTCGTGCCTTGTCGCGTGCTGCCAGCGCGCTATCGCGATTGGCTTGTGCGGCGGCTACTGCATGGCGTGCGTCATCGACCACTTTTTGTGCGATCAATTTGCGCGCTAACAATTGTTGCTGACGCAGAAATTCCTGCTGCGCCCAGCGCACCGTTTCATCGGCGGCACGAACGCTGGCATCGGTTTCGCGGATGTTGGCACGACTGGCACCGCTATCATCGGCAACCTTCGCAAGCCTTGCCTCTGCTTCGGACAATGCAATTTTCAGCGGTGCCGAATCAATCCGATATAAGAGTTGCCCACGTTTCACCAATTCATTCTGGCCGACCAGTACTTCGGTAACGCGTCCGCTGACTTGCGTCGAAATCATCACGCGATCGGCTTTAACGTACGCGTTGTCGGTTTCCACACTGCGACTGGAGACAATCCATTCCCAAGCGAAAAACGAGATAACGAGCAGGGGGCCAGCAATCCAGACCCAGAGCGGAACCCGACGGCGAGGAGCCGCAGTTACGGGCGCAGGTTCTTTCATGCGGGCGGCAGTAGCGGATTCGGAAGTCATGGTTTTGCCTGTTTGCGGACCGCGCCAGGGCGGCCTTCGCGGTCGAGTTCGTTGAGGGTGTCTTTTACGGTGGCCAGCACGCGCAGCGTGGTGGCGAGGTCTTCGGAGCTGATGCCATTCAGCACGTCATCACGTAAGGCCGATGCGATCAGTTTCATATCCGCCATCACTTCATTGGCTTTGGGGGCTATGAACAATTTCCAGCAACGTCGATCACCGGGATCGGCGCGGCGTTCGATAAAGCCGGCATTTTCAAGCCGGTCAATTACCCGGCCGATGGCAATCGCCTCCACGTCCAGGTCTTCGGCCAATTGTTTCTGGCTCAAACCTTCCGAGCGTTCGATACGGCTGAGCGCCCGCCATTGCACTCTGGTTAGGCCTAAATCGGCGGCCCGTCGATCAAAAACACGACGGAAAAGCCGGGTGATATCGGCGACGGTGTAGCCAAAGCTAGATTTTGCGGGATTATCCATGTCCATTAATATAGTTGCTTAGGACATTATATTCAAGGTTGGTATGTGCAAATTGCGTGATGATTCACGGAACGGGCAGACCAAAACGCCGGCTGAGGCCGGCGTTTTGCGTGCTCCTTTTTGATTGCGGTACTAAAAAGACCTGAATGCATCGATCACTTTGATCAACGCTTTATCGTCAATATCGAGATGCAACACCATGCGAATTTTGGAATTGCTTGCCGACAACTTGATGCCTCGTGACTGCATATGAGCCGCGAGAGCAGCAAGACGATCTTTCGGCACGGTGATAAACACCATGCTCGTGAAGGCACCATTGACTTCGATGCCCGAGATGTCGGCCAGTGCGTTTGCCAGTTCGCCGGCACGACGATGATCATCGGCCAAGCGTTCGACATTATTATCCAGTGCGTAATTCGCCATCGCTGCCAGCAAGCCGGCCTGGCGCCAACCGCCACCCAGCACTTTCCGCCAGCGTCGCGCTTTTGCAATCAAGGCTTCCGACCCGACCAACATGGAGCCCACCGGGGCGCCGAGACCTTTCGAAAAACACAGCGATACGCTATCAAAATGTTTCGTGATTTCTTTTGCATGAAAACCCTGTGCAACGGCCGCGTTGTATAAACGCGCGCCGTCCAGATGAAAGGCGAGTTGATGTTGTTTCGCTAACGCGGCGGCTTCGGCAATATAGGTTTGCGGCAGCACGCGACCCCACCAGGTATTTTCCAGCGTGAAGCATGTCGTGCGTGCGAAATGCGGATCGCCAATCGGTTTGATTGCAGCAGCAACCATATTCAAATCCAGCGTACCATCGGCTTGTTGCGGAATCGGTTGCGGTTGAATAGAGCCGAGTACCGCTGCGCCGCCACCTTCGAATTTATACGTGTGGGCATCAGCGCCAACAATATATTCGTCGCCACGTTCGCAATGCCCCATCAAGGCGAGCAAATTTGATTGCGTCCCGCTTGGCACGAATAAGCCGGCATCGAAGCCAAGTTCATCGGCACAGCGTTTTTGTAGTGCATTGACCGTCTCGTCATCACCGTAAACGTCGTCACCCAGAGGCACATCCAGTGCTGCCTGTTTCATCGCCGTAGTTGGCTGTGTCACGGTGTCGCTACGTAAATCGATCCATTTCATCTGTTCGGCACTCGGACGGTTTGCTGGTATCTTATCCTGCCCGAGTTCAGACGAAACCTAGTTCATGAAAATCGCCAGCTGGAATGTCAATTCACTCAATGTCCGGCTTCAACATCTGGAAGACTGGCTGAAATTGCGCCAGCCCGATGTCGTCGTGCTGCAGGAAACCAAGATGGAAGACCACAAGTTTCCCGACGACGCGCTGGCGATGCTCGGTTACCGTTCGGTATTCGTCGGCCAGAAAACATACAACGGTGTCGCGATACTGAGCAAGGTTTCCAGCAGCGACATGCACATCGGCATTCCGGATTTCGTCGATGAACAAAAACGCGTGATCGCAGCCACTGTCAACGGTATTCGCATCGTTGACCTTTACGTCGTCAACGGCCAGGACGTCGGCACAGACAAGTACGAATACAAATTGCGTTGGCTCGAAGCGTTGCACGCTTGGCTTGCAACAGAAATTAAAAAATATCCCGACCTCGTCGTGCTCGGCGATTTCAACATCGCCCCCGACGAACGCGATGTGTACGACCCGAAAGTCTGGAACGACAATCACATCCTCACTTCTGCCGCAGAACGCGCCGCCTACCAACGCATTCTGGATTTGGGATTGCACGACAGCTTCCGCCTGCACAATGATGAAGCCGGCCATTACAGCTGGTGGGATTTCCGCTCCGGCGGATTCCAGCGCGGCAATGGACTGCGAATCGATCTGGTATTGATCAGCGATGCATTGAAAGCCAAATGCACCGCTGCCGGCATCGACCGCGACCCCCGCACCTGGGAAAGGCCCAGTGATCACACACCGGTGTGGGTGGAACTGTATGTTTGATGCGTCGGGGCGCAGCGATCACGCACCGGTAATGATTGAGCTCGAAATGTCGTAGGAGGGCCACCGATTTTCATCGGTGCAGGCTCTTAGGCCGAAAAAATACTGTGATACAGGTCGCCCGCAATCGGCCTCCTACGAAAAAGGGCCGAATAAATCGGCCCTTTTCTATTTAGCGAATGGCAAAAATTAATCCGGCAATTCGGTCTTCATGAATTCCGGCATCATCAATGCGCCCTGGTGAATGCCGAGGTTGTAATACTTCGTGTCGAAAGTTTTGGCAGCTGCATCGGCTTCGCGAAACTTCGTTAAATCACAAGCCGACTTCGAAGCAATCGTGCCGCTCCACCAGCCGGTCGGGTAGCAAGGTTGCGGGAATGGCAGGGTGCGGAAATTCTTGAAGCCGGCGTCACTCATGGCTTTGCGCATATCGTGAATCAAATGCATCAAGGCTAATGGTGATTCGCTTTGTTGCACCAGCAAACCATCTGGACGCAATGCTTTCAGACAGTTTTTGTAGAACGCTTCGTTGAATAAGCCTTCTGCCGGACCCACTGGATCGGTCGAATCAACGATGATCAGGTCGATACTTTCAGGCGCTGCGTTTTCCATATAGGCAATGCCGTCATCGAACATGATGGTCGCGCGCGGATCCTTATTGCTTTCGCATAATTCAGGGAAATATTTTTCCGCCATTACCGTTACTTGTTCGTCGATATCGCATTGCACGGCAGTTTCGACACCCTTGTGTTTCAACACTTCGCGCAGCGTACCGCAATCGCCGCCACCGATGATGACGACATTTTTCGGGTTGGCGTGTGTGAACAAAGGCGCATGCGCCATCATTTCGTGATAGAAAAAATTATCGCGCGTGGTGACCATCATGGCGCCGTCGATGGTCATGATATTGCCCCAGTCGGTGCTCTCGTACATTTCAATTTTTTGAAACGGTGATTGCACTTCGTCGAGCTTGCGCGTGATGCGAAAACCAATCGCCGAGCCGGTGTAGGAGAAGTTTTCGTAAAACCAGGTATCGGACGGGGTCATATCTTGCTCCAGAAGGCTAACCGCAGTATTACGGGGCCGCGCATTGTAGCGAAAACGCAGCATTTATGTGGATACAAAACGTTACAATACGCCCTCATTTAGTTTGCCGACAGGTTCTGCCATGACAGCTTGGTCTTTAGCCCGCGCCCGCCACACCTATTCGGTGCCGTTCTGGAGCGAGGGTTATTTCGATATCAACGAAAACGGCGAGATGTGCGTATTGCCGCAAGGGCCGAACGGCCCGAGCTTGCCGCTGCCGGGCATCGTTGAAGAATGTCGTGCCGCTGATTTGAAATTGCCGCTGTTGCTGCGCTTTTCCGACATCCTTGGTGATCGTCTGGGCAAGCTGCAATCTGCATTCGCCAAGGCCATGCAGGATTTGAACTACACCGGTGGTTACACCGCCGTCTATCCAATCAAAGTCAATCAGCATTTAAGCGTTGCCGGCGAATTGGCAACACAAGGTGGCGAAGGCTTTGGTCTGGAAGCCGGTTCGAAACCGGAATTGATGGCGGTGCTGGGTTTGGCGAAGCCGGGCAGCATCGTCATCTGCAATGGCTACAAGGACCGCGAATTCATTCGGCTGGCCTTGCTCGGTCGCAAATTAGGCTTGCAAACTTTTATCGTGGTTGAGAAACCCTCCGAGCTCGACATCATTCTTGAAGAAGCGAAAAATCTCGATGTATTGCCAGGCCTCGGAGTGCGCATGCGCCTGGCATCGCTCGGTGCCGGCAAATGGCAGAACAGTGGTGGCGATAAAGCCAAGTTCGGTTTGTCGCCGCGTCAGGTTTTGAATTTAGTCGATAAATTAAAATCGGCAAATATGCTTGAAGCTTTGCAGCTTTTACATTTTCATATGGGTTCGCAAATTTCCAATGTGCGCGATATCGCCAATGGCATGCGCGAGGCCGTGCGCTATTTCGTCGAATTGTCTGGCATGGGCTGCGGCATTCGTTTTATGGATTCCGGCGGCGGCTTGGCGGTCGATTACGAAGGCACCCGTTCGCGCGGTTATTGCTCGATGAATTACGGTCTGGATCAATTTGCCCATAACCTGATTCAACCTTTGAGCGAAGCTTGTGAAGAGCACGGATTAACCCCGCCGATGATGATTACCGAAGCCGGACGCGCAATGACAGCGCACCATGCGGTCATGATTGCCAATGTCTCGGAAGTCGAAGCGGCTCCGCAAGGCCGCGTTGTGGCGGCCGAAAAAAACGAACCGATGGTATTGAAACATTTGCGCGAAGTGCATCATGCCCTCGATCAGCGCCCGGCACTTGAACTGTTCCATGAGGCGCAACATTACTTGACCGAAGGTCAAACTTTGTATTCACTCGGCCAGATCAGTCTGGAAGATCGTGCCAAGCTCGATGATATTTTCTATGCCATCGCGCACGGCGTACGTGAACGTTTGATCGGCGAAGAAAAAAGCCATCGCGATGTGCTCGATGAATTGAACCAGCGACTGGTCGATAAGTATTTCGTCAACTTCTCGGTATTCGAATCCATTCCCGATGTCTGGGCGATTGACCAGGTATTTCCAATCATGCCGATTGCGCGTTTGAACGAAGCGCCGGATCGTCGCGGCGTGATTGCCGATTTGACCTGTGATTCCGATGGCCGGATTGATACTTATGTCGAAGCCGAATCACTGAATTCTTCCTTGCCTATGCATTCGCTGAAAGATGGCGAAAGTTATTGCCTGGGTATTTTTATGGTGGGTGCATATCAGGAAGTGTTGGGCGATATTCATAATTTATTTGGCGACACTTATTCGGCCAACATCCGCATTAAGCCCGATGGCAGCCATGAAATTAGCCAAACCCGCAAAGGCGATACCACCGATGTGATGCTGGATTACGTTGGCTACCATCTGGACACTTTACGCCAGCAGTATCGTGACAAGATTTCCGCTGCAGGTTTTTCTGGCGAACAGGCAGCGCAAATGTTGCAGGCGCTGGAAGATGGTTTGACCGGTTATACGTATTTGCACGAAGAGCATGTGTAAGCCTTTTTTACAAAATCCATAAATGGCATCGTCCCGGCGGAAGTCGGGGTCCTGAAATCAGTACGAAGCATTATTTGCACACTACGACGCAGTTGGGCTCTGAGCTCTATTTTCCAACAGGGTGACGTAATCTAAGAAAGCCATTGGAGTAAAATGATGAGTGAAGAACTAAAAGTCGGTTTTATCGGGTTGGGTGCCATGGGCGAGCCAATGGCCGGGCATCTTCACGCAGCAGGCTTACTGTCGGCTGTCGGTAATCGTTCGATTGCAAAGGCGCAACTGCTGGCCGAAAAATTCTCGGTTAATGCCGCGCATGCCAGTCATTATTTTTCCGATTGCGATGTGGTCGTGCTTTGCGTATCGCGCGATGCCGACGTGCTTGAAAACGTGAGTGCATTGGCACCGGTTTTGAAAGCAGGAGCCGTAGTTATCGATCACTCGACTGTTTCCATGCAGACGGCAAAAACGGCAGAAAAAATTCTGGCTGAAAAAAATATCGGTTTCATCGACGCCCCGGTTTCCGGTGGTGTTGAAGGTGCGCGTAACGGCAAGCTTTCAATTATGGTCGGTGGCAGTGAGGTCAATCTGGAAAAAATACGCCCAGTCCTGAATGCCTATGCCGCGAAAATCACGCATATGGGCGATACCGGTGCAGGCCAGGCGACGAAGGCAGTGAATCAGGTATTGGTCGCCGGCATTGCACAAGCGGTTTGCGAAGGCTTGGCGCTGGGTGAAAAACTTGGCCTGAAGCCAGAACTACTGGTGCCAACCTTGGCCGCTGGCGCTGCGGGTAATTGGTTTCTCGACAAGCGCGGTGCCACAATGATGGCGAGTAATTTTACGCCGGGCTTTAAATCGGCTTTGCTGCACAAGGATTTATTGATCGTGCAACAGATGGCAGCCGATGCCGGTATTCGCGCTAGCGTAATTGATCAGTCGCTGGCTGATTATGCCGAACTGATGCAGCAAGGTTTCGGCGATGAAGATACCTCTGCCCTCATTCGTTTGAAGCGCAATGTCATGTAGGAGCGATGCACTCATCGCTCTACATAAACCTGTTTACATTTAGTAGCTTCCGCCTACCGAAAAATTCTCGCCTTCATAAAGTCCTTGAAAAGTACCTATGTGTTTGCCGAGGAATTTATAAACACTTCCGTCAAGTTGCGTATAAGACGACGAACCGCGTTCATAGGCATAGTTACGGCCCAGGCGGATGGTGCGTGCTTGCCCTGCGCCAATTACATCGGACGATTCGTAACCGGAGAGCAGCACGGCGCCGATACGTGCACCGCGTTCAGGAATTAATACCCAGCGCACGGCCTCGTAAGAGCTGAGCACCAAGACGATTGGCTTGCTGGAAGGACGGACGTGAACTTGGATGAATGGTTTGCTCTTTGATCCGCCCATTTTTTTGCCCTGATACACGCCTACCGCTTGTACGCTGGCATCTTGATATGAAGCGGCATCTTCCCACTCCGGACGAGTCTGGCGATCGTTTTGTGATAGATAAGGCGAGGATGAATAGGGTGATGGATAGGATGAGCGCAGAGATGATGACGCTTGCATTTGACTGAGCGCGGCTTGTTGCTGTTCAAACATCTTGAGTTTGTATTCGCTCTGTGCCAACACCATTTCCCCGACAAACTGATCGATGGTTTTGGGGGCGCCGGCGGTGAATTTATCCAGCAGCATCAAACTGCCGTTGGCGATAACGACGGTTTTTTTGATAAACGGAACATAGGAGGCACGATCGAAGCGCTGAGTTGCTTCGGTTATCGGGGAAATAGTTTTCTTCGAAAGCGACAGCAAAAAAGTATTATCGGTCGAGCCGATTGCTTGTCCGTTGACGATCAGTATGTCGGGGTCTGCGGTAGCGGTAACGGCCATGAACTGGAACGGTTTCAGGCTTAATTTCTCGAGTTGCATGGTTTCGAGCGAAATCAACTCAAGATCTGTGCTCGAGCGAAACAAAGTTTTGCCGTCGGGTGTGATGCCCGAGCGACGATCCGACCACATTCGTCCAAAAGGCAAATTTTGCTTAATTGTAATGCTGGGGCTGCCTTCGTAAGAAAGTGAGACACGTAGCGCCGATTGTGAAAGTAGCAAGATATAGTCGCCCGTTTTATTAGGGTCCGGAAAAACTTGCACTATATTCGAAGTGATTGCGTCTATGGGAATGGTATTGCCTGTAGCGAAGTCCAACAGCATCGCTTTTTGCGATTGATTATTACGGTCGAAAAAAACCGCCGAACGATCATCGAGCCAGAAAAATTCACTTGAACTGACGCGCGGAAACTCACCAAGCTGGTCACCCGTTTCCGAATCAAATATTTTTGTCGCCGTGCTGCTGCCAAGCGTGTAGAGCCGGCCGTTGGGCGAAATCTGGCCCATACGGTTCTCGTTATCGTTTTGTTTTGAAATAGATTTTCCGGAACCCAGATCGACGATGTTGATTCCATTTTGTGCTTTCAACATCGCAATCGGCGCTTTGTCGGCAAAACTCGCCGAAGATATGTAGCCGTCCGCCGCCAGCGTTGTTGGCGATGAAGCGCTAATAGGGGAGCCGAGTGCCGGCATGGCCAAGGTCAAACCCGCGCGCACAATATGAAGCTTATTGGCGATTTTTTTGTCTTCCTCGGAAAAGCAGGAGCGGTCGGTCAGGTTTTTCCGGATTTCATCTTCAGAAGTAAACCAAGAAGGGCTATAGCCTTTGGAGCAGGTCAGTGCCCGTAGTTTGAGGGCTATAGCTTGGTCTTTCTCGATCTGGTCTTGTTGATCGCCGTTTGCCTGTTTCATCACAAGCACCAATGCTAGCTGTGCTTCTTCGGATAAGGGGACGGCTTTATTTATTTTTGATTCTGGTTCGAGTCCGCTGCAGGAAGAAAGCAAAAAGCTGCATGCAAGCAGCGCGTATTTCCAGTTAATTACTTTCATTTAGCACGCCCGTTCAAATCGTTGCGCAAGCATAGAGGTAATTTTACGGGATTGCGAACGGTAAAAAGTGACTAGTCGAGCAGCTGGAACTATTGTACGGATGCGTCGTTGCGGCAATCCGGATGGAGCAGTTTGGCGAATTAGCCAATTAACTGCGACCGTTCGGAAGGTGCCGCGCCCTGTTTTTTTCGCGGCATGCAGGGCTTGGTCTGGGCGCTTGAGCAGGCGGTCGGGATCATCATCGGGCATGGCCACTGCTATGCCGATGCTGGTGGAGAAGTCCGGTTTGATATCACCGAGTGACATTTGTGATTTTGTATTTCCGATAACGGTCATGGCAATTTGTTCGGCTTCAGCGGGGGAATGAAGATCTTCCAGCAGTATCACGAATTCATCGCCGGTAATTCTCTCGACGGTTTTGGTTTTAAGGACGCTTGCTTTCAGCCGGGACGCGAATTCACAAACTACGGCATCTCCACAGGCATGGCTGTAACTGTTCTTGATTGATTTGAATTTATCCAGGTCCAGATAAAGTATGGCGAGTGTGCTGCTATGCCGCCTTCAGCGTTCGAGTGCTTCGTTCAACTTGTTATACCAGCGGTTACGGTTCACCAGCGAAGTGAGTGAATCGAACTTTGCGGGTTGTACTAGTTTTTCTTGAGCGCGTTTGAGATTGGTCGAACCCTGCATCATCACGCAAATGTCGGTGCCAACTCGGTTTTCATCGAAATCCGGAACGGCATTAATTCACCGGCTCGCCGAGTAACCAAGTCATGGCTTGTTGCATATCGGTGAAGTGCCGCAAATTATTGATGCCCATGCTCAACGAGCGGACTTGGTAAAAATCGAAATCGTCTTTGCTTGCGGAATGCTCCGAGTACACTACGGCAGTAGTCAATTGGTCATTGATACCGAGTTCTCGGTTGATGCCGGGTAAATCATAAATATCGTGTGTGGATATATTGGGGGTCATGTCGCGATGATCCACCAAAAAGCGTTTGACCTTATGCTCACGAGAAAACAGCAGCGCTTCTTTGGCCAACTGAACCAGCTCTTGCATGGTCATTACGCCACTGGTGTGGACGAAAACGTAGTTTTCCGTTGCGTGATATTTAAACGAGAACGCCATCATTGACCTCGCTCTGACCCAGATAAATCAAATACTATTTTACCTTGATTGCCTGCGCTTCAATGCCGTGGCTCGATAGTGCCTGTTTGGCGGAAGATAGCGAGCTGGCACTGTTGTAAGGCCCAAGACGAACCCGATACACGGTAGTGCCATTGATTTCAGCGCTTTCGATGCGGGCGACTTCACCCGTCATCGCAATCGTGGCCTTGAGATTTTCCGCCTCATCGGCATTCTTGAAAGCGCCGGCCTGAATCAGGAAACGTGATTCGGAAGGTACAGCTACTTCAGGTGTTGCCGTGACCAAATCTGGAGTGGCCGGATTAACTGGTGTCGCATTTTTCTTTGCTTCGGCTTCTGCCTGTGCCAGTAATTCTGCATCGGGAATGACGACTTCTTTTTCAGGCAGCAGGGTGTAGAAGTCGTATTTTGGTTTTGGTTTTTCGATCGGTTCCGGCGCTACTGGATCTTCGCTATGTGTCAGCGGTGCTTCGGCGCTAGGGTTCGGTGTTGGCTGGTCGCTATTGCGGTTTTTCCAATAGTCGCCCAAGAAAAAATATCCAGCGATAATCAAACCCAGTGCCAGCCCAACCAGTGCCCACAGCCATGCCGGCATGCCGCCGTTACTGCCACTGCGTTTCGCTTGTCGTTTTGAAGCCATTACATCGTCTCCGGAGCTGATACGCCGAGTAAATTCAAGCCATTGACCAGTACTTGCTGGGTGGCCTTGCACAGGCCAAGACGGGCGTGACGCAATTCTTCTTCGGCATTTAAAATGGGTTCGGCATTGTAAAAAGCATGAAAGGCCGCCGCCAATTCACGCAGGTAATTTGCCAGTATTTGTGGCCCACGGTGCAATGCAGCCGCTTCTACGATTTCCGGATAACGCATTAGCTCACCTAGCAATTCATCTTCCTGTGGCGTGGTCAATAATTTGCGTGCGGCAAGTGCGGCACTGTCGTTATAACTAAGATTTTTTTCTTTAAGCTGGCGGAAAAGGGCGCAGACACGGGCATAGGCGTATTGGATGTAATACACGGGGTTGTCATTGCTGCGGCTCTTGGCCAGTTCAAGATCAAAATCCAGATGCTGGTCATTACTACGCATGATGTAGAAAAAACGGGCAGCATCGGTACTGACTTCCTGACGCAATTCGCGCAGCGTCACAAAGCTGCCGGCGCGCGTGCTCATTTGTACGCGTTCGGCACCACGGAACAGGATCGCAAATTGCACCAGCTGGATTTCAATTTTGCCCGGATCAAGGTCAAGACCCTGCGCTGCGGCTTTCAGGCGAGCGATATAACCATGGTGATCGGCACCCAGAATATAAAGTGAGCGTTCAAAACCGCGCTCAAATTTCGACAGCAAATAGCCGAGATCGGAAGCGAAGTAAGTCGTTGCACCATTCTCGCGCACGACAACGCGGTCTTTGTCATCGCCAAATGCGGTTGCCTTGAACCAGGTCGCTCCGCCTTCCTGATACAGATGCCCGTTGGCTTGCAGCGTATCAATCGCACGCTTTACGTAGCCATCAGTCATCAACGAACGTTCGGAGAAGAAGCTATCGTGATGTACGCCGAATTCTGCCAGGTCGCCGCGAATGTCACTCAGGCACCAATCTAGCCCTGCGTTGAACAGGATTCGATAATCGGCATCACCCAGTAATTGTTTGGCGCGGGTGATCAATGCATCGACATGCAATTCCTTGTCGCCGCCCTGGCTTTCATCGGCAGGCAGGCCGTCGGTAATTTCAATCGCGCTGTGACGCAGGCGATCGCCTTCGCGCGCACGCAATGAGCGTGCGATATCAACCACGTAATCGCCTTTGTAACCATTGTCCGGGAAGCGCATGTTGACGCCGCCGAGTTCGTGGTAACGCAAGAATACGCTAACGGCCAGAATGTCCATTTGGCGGCCGGCATCGTTGACGTAATATTCGCGCTGTACTGTGTGCCCGTAAGCTTCGAGCAAATTGGCAACGGTGGCGCCATAAGCTGCGCCGCGACCGTGACCGACATGCAGGGGGCCATTCGGATTGGCCGAAACAAACTCGATCGTGACCGATTCGCGTGATTGCGCGATGCCGCGACCATAGTCGGTACCTTGTTCGAGTACGCGGCGCACGGTACCAAAACGGCAGGCTTTGGAAATGGTGAAATTGATGAAACCCGGCCCGGCGATCTCGACTTTTTCGACATGCTGCGAATCACAGAAAGTGGCCACGATGGCTTCGGCAATGTCGCGCGGTTTCATGCCGGCAGGTTTTGCCAGCAGCAGTGCAATATTGGTGGCGTAGTCGCCGTGCTCGCGCGATTTGGTACGTTCAATCACGTAATCGGGCGTGGGCACGTCTTGCGGCAATTTGCCGTGGCGACGTAAATCCAATATGGCTTGGGCGACGAGTTCGCGTAGATGGTCTTTCACTGAATCAGTCTTTTGAGGTAGAACCGCATATTGTAGCGGTTGCAGGGCAGCTTGCGCTGTCATTGGTCTGTCATGTTTATGCTTTATTCTATTTTCAAGGATTTAGACATCCTTTCTTTTCAGCACCCATAACCCGGGTCTAGAGCACGCCGATTCCTAGTGGATCGGCTTTTTTTTGTCACGAAGCGGCACACAGTGTGGCAAATGCATCCATGACAACACGTCCGTTGGCGGCTGGCGATTTTTCAAAATGTGCTGTCAGAGCTGCACTGGTGCTTCGAACTTTCTCGCTATTAGCTAGTTTTTGCGGGCCAAACACCCGTTCGGCTTCACGGCTTGAAAAGCGGTGCAAATCGAAAAAGTAATGATGCTGGCCATACGACAAAAAATTTAATGCCTGCTGGGCCGACTCGGGTTGTTCCGGGCTGAGTTGCCGGCGCATCAACTGTTCTTCTGCGAGTTGCAGGGCCGAACGACCCAACAAATGAAAGGCTTCACCGACGTTTGCCGTATCGATATCGGCGGCCATACGCCCCAATCGTTCGCCGCGCCTGGCATCCTGATCTTCGCGCCAAGCCGGTTTAACGCCATCGAGCCATAGTCCGAGGCTGCGCGCCAGAGCGCCGCCGGTCAGATTGGCAGTGTCCGGACTAGCTTCGCTTAGTCTGGGGTCAAATGTGCTGCCCGCAATCATCAGTTCCATTGCTATGTAGACAGGCCGGTCCGTAGTTCGATCAAAGCCACAAACATCGAGAACACGGAATGTTTCGGAAATGCTCGAAGCTTCGTTGCCACCGACCGGGCCCGGTGCGTCTTTGGTTTCGCGCTGGCGTAAGTCATGGCAAGCGGAAAACAGTACAAGGGCCAGCCAGTCTTCGGGCTGCATTGCGTCCAAGCCGCATTGCTCAATCATCCGGCCCAAGCGACGCTCGGCCAGGTCCAGTACATGGTCTTCGTTGTGATAATGATGGAAGTCGGTGCCAAAACTACCGTGCCGCAAGCCCAAGCGCGCAGTGCCTAGCAAGGCGGCGTCCAAATATTTTCCGGTGTTCTTGCCGCTGGCTACACTCAAAATGCGGGTTTCCAGCCGAGCAATGATATCCGGTCGCCGCTCGACCAAAAGTCGGCGTGCAGCCTTCGCGTCAGGCAGCGCGGACTCACTCGCATCGGCTTGATACAGCGTGGCGTAACCTAGGATCACGGGTGGCTCATAGCGCGACGGCTTATCGCCGGTATAACTTATACGTAAATGCCCGCCAGAACCAGACATTCAAAGTAATCCTAGTTCTGCCATTGAGGTCGGCGGGCCATCACCGATAATGAAATGGTCTAGACAACGTATGTCGAGCAAGGCCAATGCCTGCTTCAGTCTGGCAGTAACGGCACGATCGGCGGCACTGGGTTGCGGGTTGCCGCTGGGGTGGTTGTGACCAAAAATGACGGCAGCGGCGTTGTGTTTGAGGCAGGTCTTTAACACTTCGCGAGGATGTACTTCAGCGCCGTCCAGACTGCCCTTAAATAGTTCCTCGTAAGCGAGTAGCTGATGTTGATTGTCCAGAAATAGGCAGGCAAAGACTTCGTGCTGCAGGGAACGCAGGCGTCTCGCAAAATAATCGCCGGCCTTGCGGGGGTCGGTAAGCGCCTCGCCCCGCTCTAGTCGCAAAGCCAGATGCCGAGTGCCTAATTCAAGCGACGCGACCAGAGCACAGGCCCGAGCCGGTCCAAGGCCTTTCAATTTCGACAGCTCGTTCGCAGGCAAGTCCAGTAAGCCGCGCAAACCGTTATTTTCGTTCAATAAATTGCGGCCGGTATCCACCGCGGATTGTCCGCGCTGACCGGAGCCTAGCAAGATGGCAAGTAGTTCGGCATCGGATAAAACATGCACACCGCGAGCTAATAATTTCTCGCGAGGTCGTTCGTGTTGGGGCCAATCTCGAATATGCATGACAAGAATTTACCTTGGCTCATTATCACCAGCCATCGGGAAAGTCCTTAAATCGGGTAAGCTAATAGCTTACAGGCGTGTCGGAAAACCCTTACGTGAGTGCATTGACCGGACAAAAAATTCTTATGGGGGTATGCGGTGGAATTGCCGCCTACAAATCCGCCGACTTGCTTCGACGGCTACGTGAGCAAGGCGCCGAGGTTCGGGTCGTGATGACGCAAAGCGCACAACATTTTATTGGCGCCACTACATTCCAAGCCTTATCGGGGTTTCCGGTTCGTACCAGCTTGTGGGATGAAGCGGCAGAGGCCGCCATGAGCCATATTGAATTGGCGCGCTGGGCAAACAGAATTTTGATTGCGCCAGCGAGTGCAAATTCCATTGCGCGTCTGGTACAAGGCAATGCCGATGACTTGCTAAGCACGGTTTGCCTTGCCAGTGACGCTCCAATAACGTGTGCGCCCGCAATGAATCGCCTGATGTGGGCGAATGCAGCTACGCAGGCAAATGTGTCGGTTTTGAAACAACGCGGCGTGCAATTCATCGGCCCGGCCGATGGCGAACAGGCCTGTGGCGAAGTCGGCACCGGCCGCATGAGTGAGCCGCAGGAAATTATCGATGCGCTTGTCTCGCAGAGCCTTCCGCAAATTCTGGCCGGTAAAAAAATTCTGATTACCGCAGGACCTACGTTCGAAGATATTGATCCTGTCCGTTTTATCGGTAACAGAAGCAGTGGCAAGATGGGGTTTGCGTTGGCCGCTGCGGCACGTGCAATGGGTGCCGAGGTGACATTAATTGCCGGCCCTGTCAGTTTGTGCACGCCATTCAATGTTAGCCGTATTGACGTACGCAATGCAGCACAAATGCGTACAGCAGTGTTAAATGTGCTGATTAATAAAGATGTCTATATAGGTGCCGCCGCCGTTGCGGATTTCACGCCGACCAATAAGGCCTCCCAGAAAATCAAAAAAACTCAGGGCTGTCTCGATCTTGATTTGATACCGACGGCGGATATTTTGTCTGAAGTGGCAGCGCATGATTTGCGCCCTGCCTGCGTTGTGGGTTTTGCTGCTGAAACCGAGCAAGTGGAGCATTACGCGCGTGGAAAACTCGAACGAAAAAATCTCGATTTGATTGCCGCCAACCATGTCGCAGGGGCAGGAATCGGATTTGAAAGTGAAGACAATGCACTAACCGTTTTTTCGAAAACGGAACGGTTTGATATCGGGAAGGACAGCAAATATCAGGTGGCCGCCGCATTGCTCCGAATCATTGCAAAACAACTGGAGTCAAAGTCTTGAATTGCGAGATCGAACTAAAAATTCTGGATCCGCGTTTAGGCAGCGAATTTCCTCTCCCGGAATATGCGACCGCCAGCTCCGCCGGTATGGACATGCGCGCTCTCTGCGAGC